>NZ_BADU01000002.1:0-118141 GCF_000239875.1 Pseudoalteromonas sp. BSi20311
AGGTACAAAAGAAACACTGGTATAGTCTGGGGTAAAATTCTTCGCATGTGCGCTGTTTATAAATTCACCAAGTGGTGCGTAGGTGCCAACTAAACAGATAGCTGTCACCCCACTGGCTTGTAAGGCATTAAGCGCTGATGCTACATCATGACTATTACGTTGATAACGCGCTACTTTTATAGGCGACAGATCATATTTTGCTAGTTCTTTTCTTAGTCCCGATTCTACGTACAAGCCAAACTCATCTGCTTGAATAAATAGCCCTATCTTTGTATGTTTGCGCTCCTCTACTAAGTATTTAATTTGCTCTGCTGCTTCGTCATTGTAGCTTGCTCTTAAATTAAATATGTTAGCTCGTGATTTATCATGTAGGAAACTTGCCCCGCTAAAAGGCATTAAGAACGGAATTTTTGATTGCTCTAGTAAAGGTATAATAGCATGGCTGGTTGGGGTGCCCATGGCACCAAACAATGCATCGACTTTGTCGGAATAAATAAAAGTACGGGTATTATTAACAGTTTGTTTTGGTTCGTAATTATCGTTAGCAACTAGAAGCTGTACCTCTGCGCCATTTATTCCGCCGGCATTATTAACCTTGTTAAAGTAAATGCTACTGCCTTTATACAATTGTTGACCAATATTTTGAGCCGGTCCGCTAAGCGCTGTAGACATGCCAAGTTTAATAACTTTGCTATTATCTTGCTCTGCAAAGGCTAAAGGCTGCCCTAGGGCTATTGCAATGAGGGCAATACTAAGGTGTATTATTATGCGAAGTGCGTTCATACCAGTTATTTACAGCCTTTTTTAATAATATATTAAACGGCTTTATGCCATTCACACCTAACTCGGTTTGGATATTTTTAGGTTTCCAATTTTGTAATACTAGCCTAATAAAAACAGATTGGAAATTATCCTCATCATTTGGCAAGCTAAGAGGAGATGCCCAAAAGCTTCGCCATAGTAAAGGTTTAATATTAAATAGCTGATAGTCACTTGTTAACATAGATTTTAATCTTGATTGATCAGCTATGCTATTGGTATGAGTATTAAAGCGTGAAACAATTTTTGCTACCAGTTTATAATCTAGCTGACTAAAATGGCTGAGCAATTGCAAAGGAAAATCAGCTTCGAACTGGGCTGTTAATTGTTCTAGTAGTTGGTCATTTTTAGTTAAGCGCTTAATAACTAATGCGCTATGTTCACCCGTTGCCTTATCTTTTTGAAAACCCAGCTTTACCAAATTAAAGTCATTATTTTGCCAAAAACTAAGTAATTGCGCATTAGCACCAAAGCTAGCACCAAACCAATCACACTCGTTCTGTAATTGCTGTTCACAGTAATGAAGTAATTGTGTTCCTAGGTGCTTATTGTGCTGCTCTGGATCAATGGCAATTCGCACCACGCGAGCGCAGTATTGTTTTAATAACTCAGGGTTAAAGCTTAATTGTGCAAGGCTTTGCGCCATTAAATGCCCTTGAGGGCGGCGCTTACCTTGCACTACTTCATTACTCAACGATGTAGTAAAGCCACCTTCTATCGCTACTAAACACACACCAAGAATATTATCACCTTGTTGACAAACAAATAGGCGTTGCCCAGCGGCATCTAGTAAGTGGCGTAAGTCATTCACACTGGTTTGATAATGTGCCAGTGTTAGTAAGCCAACAACTTGATGAAGCAGTGGTTCGTCGTTAGTAAGTTGATTTGCTTGCAGATGCTTAAATTGTAGGGGAGCAGTATTCAAACTAGCGCTGTGATGTTCTGCATCCAAAGCTAAGAGTGTACGAAGGTGCAGCTCTAAAGGATCGTGCTTTGCAAAACGGATTGGCTGCTCAAGACTGATGCTACGCATATTTTTAAAATGCGTTTTAATGTAGCGAGTAAACTTTAGAATATAGCCGCGACCATTGCCTTCATAGCCAACCATGGTGCTTGAAAAGACCACGCGAGGATAAAGGTGGAGTAGTTTTATGAGCATTGGAACAGGGATTGCTGCCGCTTCATCAATTAACAGCAAATCACACTCAGGCTGTTCGTTAAGTAGTTGATCAGGCGCCACATAGTGCATATTTGCAATGCATTTATTGCCTGTTTGATACTCTAAATTAAGTGCGTTTGCTAAATGTTTAAAGCTACTGTGCAATGCGCGAAATTGCATAGAGCTGATGAGGATTTTTTTATCGCTGAGCTCGCTTGCGGCAATCCCTAATGCGGCTGATTTACCCCGTCCCCGATCAGCATTAATCAATAATGGTCTATTTGCCCGTCCGTGCGCGGTTTTTTTTATTAATTCAACACATTGTTGTTGCTCGGTAAAATCTATTGTACCTACTGATGAATCAATGTCGGCAAGAGTAACCCAGCCATCTTGTTGATTAAAATGTAATAAGGAGGCGTTGCTCAGTAAGTGCTTTAAGCGTTGATTAAAAAAGCTGTATTGATGCGCTTGTCCAAATGATTGAAATAATGGCAGCGCAGGATCGCACCAATGTTCAAGTGATTCGAGCGCTGGAAGTAATACAATTAAAAAGCCACCCGCTTGAACTACGCCAGCTAAGGCTGCTAGTTTATCTGGCACCAGTCCACTGTAGCCATCATAAACAGCATGGGCGCACTCTTGCCCTAAAATTTGATGGGTATGCTCTGGCCAATGTGCATTAACTAAATTTGTGTTTTTAGAAAGAACAAAAGAGGGTTGCTGTAATTGAGCAAGCAGCTGAGTGCATTGCTCATAACACCAATTTTTATCGCCTGTAAGCAACAGTAACTGACGATGTTTAGCATTCGTTAGCTGCTGTTGCAGATGCTCTATAACGCGGTTAAACGGCTTGTAATCTTGCATAAGCCGTTACTAACCACTTACTGCCTAAGTCGTCAAAGTTAACTTGTACGCGAGATTGTGCGCCACTGCCTTCGTAGTTGAGCACGGTGCCAATGCCAAACTTTGCATGCAGCACGCGTTGACCTAAGTTAAATCCGCTTTCTTCAAATGCAGCATGGCTCACCGATGCGCTAAAGCGACCGGCTGCTGGCGGGCGAGATACTTGCGTTTTTATGCGAATTTCTTCTACGCAGTCTTCGGGTATTTCACGTAAAAAGCGCGATGGGCTGTGATATTTTTCTTGGCCATATAAACGGCGGCTTTCGGCATGGCTTATATAAAGCTTATCCATAGCGCGGGTCATACCCACATAACAAAGTCGGCGCTCTTCTTCTAAACGGCCGGTTTCTTCATTACTTTGTTGTGATGGGAACATACCCTCTTCAACACCGACCATAAACACTAAAGGAAACTCCAAACCTTTAGCTGAGTGAAGCGTCATCATTTGTACCGCATCTTCATGCTCATCGGCTTGGCCTTCGCCCGACTCAAGTGAGGTATAGGCTAAAAAGCCTTGTAGTGGCGAGCTAAATTCTTCCTCTTCAGGGAGTTCATACTGATCGCAGGCACTAATTAATTCTTCTAAGTTCTCTACCCTAGCGCGGCCTTTCTCGCCTTTTTCAGCCTGATACATAGCCATTAACCCTGAGGTTTGAATCGCGTATTTAGCTTGCTCATGCAACGTTAAGTCACTAATTTTATCTTCTATATGCTCAATAAGTTCGACAAACTTTGCAACCGCCCCTGATGCACGACCCGATAAATGCTGTTGTTCTACAATGGCTTTAGCAGCATACCAAAGCGGCAAAGATTCAGCGCGAGCGCAATCGCGAATGTGGCTTAATGTTTTGTCGCCAATCCCACGAGCTGGGGTATTAATTACACGCTCAAATGCGGCATCATCTTGGCGGTTACCCACTAAGCGTAGGTATGAGAGGGCATCTTTAATTTCTTGGCGTTCGAAGAATCGCATACCGCCATAGATTCGGTACTTTAAACCTTCTTGTAGCATCGCTTCTTCAAGTACCCGCGATTGCGCATTACTACGATACAAAATAGCCGCATCTTGTAGCGCATTTCCGGCATTTAGCCAGCTGCGTAATTTGCTACTCACAAAGCGTGCTTCATCTAGCTCGTTAAAGGCGGCATAAATAGAAATTGGTTCGCCGTCGTTACCGTCAGTCCACAAGCTTTTACCCATACGCTCGGAGTTATTCTGTATAAGTGCATTAGACGCTTTAAGAATGGTGGCAGTCGAGCGATAGTTTTGCTCAAGGCGAATTGTCTCTGCGTCAAAGTCTGTTAAAAAGCGTTTGATATTTTCAATTTTAGCGCCACGCCAACCGTAAATACTTTGGTCATCATCGCCTACAATCATGATGCTACTAGTGTCGCCCGCAAGTAGTTTTAACCATGCATACTGAATAGTATTGGTATCTTGAAACTCGTCTACTAGCATGTGCGCAAAGCGCTGCTGATAATGACGAAGCAGAGTTGGGTTATTTTTAAGAACCTCATAGCTACGTAGTAATATTTCGGCAAAATCAACTAGGCCAGCTCTATCGCAAGCTTCTTGATAGGCGGCGTAAACGCGCAGCATCATTTGCTCGTTAATATCGTATGCTTGAATATCTTTAGGGCGCAGAGCTTCATCTTTTTTAGCGCTTATGTACCAGCCAAATTGTTTTGCAGGCCATTTTTTATCATCGATATTCATCGATTTTAATAAGCGCTTGATCATACGAAGCTGATCGTCAGAGTCTAAAATTTGAAAGGCTTCGGGTAAATTTGCTTCACGGTGATGTGCACGTAAAATTCGGTGCGATAAACCATGGAAAGTACCAATCCACATGCCGCCAACAGGAGCCTTTAGAGTTTCTTCAACCCTTGAGCGCATCTCTTTAGCAGCTTTATTGGTAAAGGTTACCGCAAAAATACTGTAGGCAGAGGCTTGCTCTACTTGCATTAACCAGGCAATACGATGAACCAATACTCGAGTTTTACCTGAACCTGCTCCTGCTAATACCAGCATGTTTTGTAATGGCGCTGCAACGGCATCGCGTTGTTTATCATTTAAGCCATCGAGTAATTCTGAAACGTCCATCGTTACGCCTTTTTAATCAATAATGAGAGCAGTATAACAGGTGTTTTTGTTAGGCTAAATAAAATACTGTTTTTATAAACAGCTATTTATAAAATAGGTATTTAAGTTACTGTATTGATACCAATATATACAGAGCAAGTAATAAAATATGTATTTAAAATTGCTAATTTGACCTAAATTTGGCAAAAAATACTAAAGTGATAAATTGGTAATAATTTAACTGTATGATTTGTAAGCCTTAATAAATTGGCATAAAGTGTGTAAGTATAAATAATAAGTACAAATACAAAATTAATTAAACTACAGAGGTTGGTATGGCTGAACAAGGTTCTGGCGGTAATGTAATCGCCGCTCTATGTAATATTTTTTTCCCCGGTTTAGGGCAACTGGTGCAGGGGCGTATTCTAGCTGCGCTGGTGTTTGCAATTTTGGTTTTTGGCGGCTATGCATTATGGTTTTTAGTGGTTCCAGCCGTAATTGGAGCCGTATTCCATTTATGGGCAATTATTGACGCTGCCCGCTATCGCTCAGGCGGTTAGCTAAATTGATGATACTAAATAACCTGAACTCTGGATAATAAATCTATCTCAAGCAGCTATTTTGAGCGCTAACTGCGTTGAATTTACTTGCAATAGACTAGCTATTGACGCGTAATTTCGCCTTGTTTTCACTGAAAATCTCTGGCTAGAGAAAACAAACATAAATATCATTTTGATTCAATATTTTAGTAAATCTCTTAACCAGAGTTCAGGTTAAATAGCGCCTTATGGCGCTATTTTTGTGTCTGGCTTGCGTTATTCATAACTGACTGGGTTATAATCTGTTGTAATTAGCAGTACTGGAATAAAAGTATATGGAATACCAATTTATTCGCGACCCTATTAGTGGGTTAAGAATTAAAATAAGCAGCGAGCATGCGATTATAGGCCGTTGGTTAAACGAAGAAATAGGCAAAGACAAAGTGGCTATGGTGCTGGCGCTTATTAGCTCGGTGAGTTCAAGCTTTGAACCGTTAACACTTAAAGGCCAAGAAATTGACCTGATCCTTTCTAAAGATGAAGCGTTATTTGAAGCGCATGCGCTGCATCAAGATAACGAAGATATATTAGCCTACCAAGATGACGAATTAATGCTTGAAGAGAATGATTTAAGCAGTGGTTGTGGTTTTGAAGACTTTGTTGACCTGATCAACTCATGGCATGAGTTTTCGGCTGGTCGTTAAGTTATATTATCTGTATTATTACCCTAATTATAAATCCAACAGTGGAACCAATATGTCTGCGAATTTAAACAAGCTAGTTGTTATGCTAGAAATGCAAAATGCCATGAATACTAAAGTACATGAGCAATGGTTTAGTCAAGGCTTTGAATGGTATAGAGCTATTTGGGTTGAATGTGCAGAAATGTTAGATCATTACGGTTGGAAATGGTGGAAAAAACAAACTCCAGATACTGAACAAGTGATTTTAGAGCTGGTTGATATTTTTCACTTTGGCTTATCGTTGCGTATTGACGGTGAGACCAGCTATGAGCAAATCGCTACGCAACTACAAGCCGAAATGAGTGCACCACAACAAGGTGATGACTTTAAACAAACGCTTGAATTACTAGCGGCCAGTGCTGTTGCCAATAAAACCTTTGATGCAGCCGCCTTTGCTGGTTGTATGGCGCAAATAGGCATGGATATTGATGATTTATACCGTGGTTATGTAGGTAAAAATACGCTTAACTTTTTCCGCCAAGATCATGGTTACAAAGATGGCAGCTACATTAAAGTATGGCATGGTCAAGAAGATAACGAACACTTAGTAGAAGTAGTTAAAAGCCTTGATACTGAACATGCAGATTTTGCAAAACAGGTATATCAAGGCTTAGTAGCGCGTTACCCAAAAAGCTAATTATATAATAGCGCGGTAGTCGGTTACGCTTAAGTAGTCGGTTATATCGTTATGTGGTTGCTGACTATTAGGGTTAGCAACCGCAAGTAAATGCTCAATGCCGTATTCTCGTGCGGCATGTAATACCGGTAAGCTGTCATCTACAAATAAAGTGCGGCGTTTATCAAACCCTAAGTCCCCTTGCACTTTATGCCACAAGCTTTGTTGCTCTTTACTTACTCCATATTCATGCGTTGACACTACCCCGTCTAAATAGTTATCAATAGCGGTATGTTCAAATTTAAGCATGACGCATTCAGGATGGGCATTAGTCAGCAAAATGAGCTCTTTACCTGCTCGTCTAAGTTCAGTTAAAAAATGCGGAACGTCTTCACGAATTTTGATTAAGTGGGCAGACTGGCGCTTTAGTTCGAGAATAGGTAAGTTTAGCTGTGCTTCCCAATAGTCAGAGCAGTACCACTGAATTTTGCCACTCACAGCCTGATAGCGTTTTAAGATATCTGCGCGGGCTTCATCAAAACTGATATTTTGAGCAAGAGCATGTTGTTGGGGTACAACGTTGAGCCAAAAGTCAGTGTCGTAATGTAAATCAAGTAAAGTTCCATCCATGTCGAGTAATACAGTATCGATTTTTGACCAGTTGAGCATGATGTATCCTTGTGAAAACTACTTTTTGAAATGAATAAGTTGCGATGAAGTAGATTAATGAACTTTGTTAATTGAGTTATTAAGGTATAAATCCGACAATACTATATTAAGAGCGTATTCGTAGCCTAAAATAAAGAATTAACCTTAGCTAAACCCGAGAATTATTTGCTCAATTAAATTGCTTTTAATTCAAACTGAAACTCGCATCTTATACTCATTTGGGTATATGATTAGTATAACTGCAATGATAGCAAATTGATGCCCATGACACAGAAAAAGCACCCAACACCACCACAAATTCTCAGTAATAATGTTGTCGCTAAAAGTCGCTTATTTACTGTGGAGTCATTAGAGCTTAAGTTTTCAAATAACGAAGAGCGTCAGTATGAGCGAATTCGCGGCGGTGGTCGTGGAGCCGTTATGATTGTACCTATGACCACTGAAAATGAGTTATTACTGGTTCGTGAGTATTGTGCAGGCACCAATGACTATCAGTTAGGGTTTCCCAAAGGGCTGATTGACCCAGGTGAAACGCCTGAACAGGCTGCAAACAGAGAGCTCAAAGAAGAAATTGGCTTTGGCGCTGAATACTTTAAACCGCTTAAAACGGTCACTATGGCACCGAGCTATTTTAACGCAACCATGCATATTTTGTTTGCTAAAAATTTATATCCTGAAACCTTACTAGGCGATGAGCCTGAGCCCTTAGTGGTGGTGAAATGGCCACTTTCACAGTGGCAGTCGTTATTAGAACAACCTGACTTTACTGAAGCACGTAGTGTTGCGGCTCTGCTATTATTAGATAAGTATTTAGCCTCAGGAGACATTAATGAATAAACTTCTAGAGCCATGTATTGAGCTTGCGCAAAGTGCAGGGGATGCCATTATGTCTTTGTATAAAAAAGACGATATTGGTCAGCAAGAAAAATCAGATAATACGCCAGTAACCAAAGCCGATCTTGCCGCAAATGATGTGCTCGTAGCAGGTTTAAATGCGCTTGCTCCCGACATCCCAATTATGTCAGAAGAAACCCCCATTCCAGCGTTGCAAGATAGACAGCACTGGCAACGTTATTGGTTGCTTGACCCAATGGATGGCACCGGTGAATTTATACTCGAAAGTGGTGACTTTGCCGTTAATATTGCATTGATAGAAAATAACCACCCAGTGCTGGGGGTTATTCATTGGCCAGCAAAGGGCGTGACCTATTATGCAACGGCTAAAAATGGGGCATTTAAGCGTGAAGGTGAGCACGATAAACAAATATTTGTAGCACCGCCCGAGAGTTTAACTTTGGCTGTAAGCCGCCGCCAAAAAATAGAAGCAGTTAGCCAGTATCTAAATGCGCAATTTGCAACGGTGGCTTTAGGTTCGTGTTCACTTAAGGCGTGTATTGTTGCTGAGGGTAAAGCAGATTGTTTTTTAAGAATAGGTCCTACAGGTGAGTGGGATACGGGTGCATCGCAAGTTATTGTTGAAGAAGCGGGCGGCTGTATTACCGACGCTGAATTTAATCCTTTAACGTATAACCAAAGAGAAAGTACAGAAAATCCGGATTTTATTGTTATGGGTCATCCCGACTGGGAGTGGCAAAAAATGATAAATCCACATCAACGATTACTGTAAATACCACTGTTTGATGGGTTTTTGTTCACTTAAACGCTTTTAATTAGTAAAACCTTGCATTATAGGTTTATTCCTATATTATAGCGCTCTCTTCGAAACAGGCTTGTGAATAACACAATACTGTTACTAAGAGATTACAGGCGCGGGATGGAGCAGTCTGGTAGCTCGTCGGGCTCATAACCCGAAGGTCGTCGGTTCAAATCCGGCTCCCGCAACCAATTTTTTTAGAAAATTAGGTACTGTAAAAACTCAAGCTTAAGAGTAAAAATTAAGTAGTCGATAGACTTTAAATATACAGGCGCGGGATGGAGCAGCCTGGTAGCTCGTCGGGCTCATAACCCGAAGGTCGTCGGTTCAAATCCGGCTCCCGCAACCAATTTCCTTTAGAGGATTGGAAGCCAAGTTGTAATGTAAGCAACTTATAAATAAATCTGCAATTTCAGGCGCGGGATGGAGCAGTCTGGTAGCTCGTCGGGCTCATAACCCGAAGGTCGTCGGTTCAAATCCGGCTCCCGCAACCACTGAAATAAACAGTTATATTAAAGCAACACGCCTAAAGCGTGTTTTTTTATGCCTGAAATTCAGTGAAGTAAATAGCTCGTCGGTCTCAGCTCTCCATTAGCCAGCAAAGGTTGTCGGTTCAAATCCGGCTCCCGCAACCACTGAAATAAACAGTTATAGTAAAGCAACACGCCTAAAGCGTGTTTTTTTATGCCTAAAATTCATATTCCCTCACGCTATTTTTAACACGTATATCTGCTGTTCTTTTCTAATTCTACTTTTTGAAAGTGTTATTGCTGAATATTTAGTATGCTATGCACTAAACTCTTTAAAACTTTTTGTAATCAAAATTATGACTGAACTTTATCACTGGTTTGATTTAATAGGTGTGGCGGTATTTGCTATCTCAGGCACCTTGGTAGCCTATGAAAAGAAAATGGATGGC
Source organism: Pseudoalteromonas sp. BSi20311 (assembly GCF_000239875.1). Classification (NCBI taxonomy): domain Bacteria; kingdom Pseudomonadati; phylum Pseudomonadota; class Gammaproteobacteria; order Alteromonadales; family Pseudoalteromonadaceae; genus Pseudoalteromonas; species Pseudoalteromonas sp. BSi20311. The sequence goes on from NZ_BADU01000002.1 coordinate 10,105, forward strand.
TTTGGTGTAGTTGTACTTGCAACTGTTACGGCTATTGGCGGCGGTACCGTTCGCGATGTGATACTCGACCAGCCCGTATTTTGGTTACACGACCAAAGCTACTTCTACGCTATTTTGGTGGCGGTTCTGGTTACTACACGACTGATCAATAAGCAAAAATCCATTCCATACTATGTATTGCAAACCGCTGACGCGTTTGGCTTAGCCTTTTTTGCGGTCATGGGAGCGCAAAAAGCGCAATTGGCTGGTATGCCAGATATGACGGTTGTGATTATGGCTGTAATAACCCCCTGTTTTGGTGGGCTTATTCGCGACGTGCTTGCCCGCGATATTCCCATGCTGCTTAAAGGTGAGCTGTATGCTATTACCTGTATTGCTGGTGGCATTGTCTATACATTAAGTATCAACCTATCGTTAACGGTGGAAGTGGCAATGATTCTGAGTATGCTAATGACCTTATTGCTACGTTTTTCGGCGATTAAATGGAAGATTATATTACATGTTTTTAAATATCCTGACTAAACTGGGTTAATACAGCTGTTAACTAGGGCCTGTTGACCTTTGCGGATTAAAGTTTGTTCAAACTAGGGGCGATTTAATCGCGGCGCGAGGTTTGTAACCTAGTGGACTAAGTGAAAACCGAGCAACAAAGAGTAAATCGCCCCTAGGCAGAACCCTTCGGGCAGCGCCTGTTTGGCATTAATGCTGTGTTATCGCCTATTTATGGGGAGTAACCACACGACATAGGCTCTGCCTTGCCTAAATACCAAACAGACTGCTGCAAATTTAACCTTGAAAGGTCAGCAGACCCTAGGATAAGGAATGTCGTTAGCCCGTATATTTTCTCGCGCGCAGGTGGGGATAAACGCCCCCGAGGTGATGGTTGAAGTACATTTAGGGAATGGTTTACCCGCCTTTCATATCGTCGGCTTACCTGAGGCGTCGGTTAAAGAGGCCAAGGATAGAGTACGTAGTGCTCTAGAAAACTCGCAATTTGGATTTCCCGATCAGCGTATTACCGTTAATTTAGCACCTGCCGATCTTCCTAAGGATGGAGGGCGATTTGACCTTGCGATTGCGGTAGGTATTTTGGTCGCATCGGGACAAATAGTTTGCCCTGATATCCACAAGTATGAATTTTACGGTGAGCTTGCACTTAATGGTGAAATACGTGCTGTAAATGCCATTTTGCCTTCAGTGCTTGGTGCTAAAGAGCAAAATCGTTGCTGTTTTCTGCCTCTTGAAAATGACAGTTTGGCCAGCCTTGTCAGTGGTGTAAAGCGAAAAGCCGTCAGTTCTATACAAGAGGTGTGGGGAGACTTACTCAATCAACAACCTTTACCACTCAATATTGCCTACCCTGATTGCACCCAAGCGCCAGATTTTTTACTCGATTTAAGCGATGTAAAGGGCCAGCCTGGTGCAAAGCGTGTATTAGAAATTGCCGCTGCTGGTGGGCATAACTTATTGTTTTTAGGTCCACCAGGAACCGGAAAATCAATGCTTGCACAACGAATGGCCACCATAATGCCAACCATGTCTGATGATGAAGCCATTGATACTGCTGCTTTATATTCAATTATTGGCCACTCAATTGATTTAACCAATTGGCGTCAGCGACCGTTTCGTAACCCGCACCACACTTGTTCTGCAGTAGCGCTGGTGGGTGGCTCGTCTAACCCTAAACCCGGTGAAATATCGTTAGCGCATAATGGTGTGTTGTTTTTAGATGAGCTCCCTGAATTTGAGCGTAAAGTGCTAGACTCGCTACGCGAGCCAATGGAAACCGGAACAGTGACGATTTCGCGCGCGGCCAGACAAATGGAATTTCCAGCGCAGTTTCAGCTTATTGCAGCACTTAATCCCAGTCCGACAGGGTGTCATCATGATAAACGGGCGACACCCGATCAGGTAATGCGCTATTTATCGCGAGTATCGGGGCCGTTTATTGACAGAATTGATTTGCAAATTGAATTACCAAGGTTGAGCAGCGTGGAGCTACAAAGTACAACTACAGAAGAAACCAGTGCTGAGGTGAGGGCACGAGTAGAAGCAGCTTATGCAGTTCAGCTTAAACGCCAAGGTAAAGTAAATGCGCGGTTAAATAACAAAGAGATGAACTTGCACTGTGAGTTACCACCTGCAGAGCTGCAGTTTTTAGCCAGAGCCAGTGAAAAGCTGGCGCTATCGCCGCGCTCTTATCATAGAGTAATCAAAGTGGCGCGAACTATTAGTGATTTAAAAGGTGCGCCACAAATCAGTTTAAATGAGCTTAAAGAAGCGCTTAATTATCGGGCATTTGAGCGTTTATTATCGCAGTTAACCCAACACTAAGGCTTTAAATTGAAAGCATATAGCCTTTACCGCGAACAGTGACAATACGTTTTTGATCTTTCTCATCGTTCAGCTTTTTACGTAAACGACCCACTAACACGTCTACTGTGCGATCGTTGGGGCTCCAATCGGGCTGGCCAATTTCTTCTGATATTTTTTCACGGGAAGTCGCTTTACCAGCATTACCAATCAAACAAATAAGCACTTTGTGTTCTGCTTCAGTCAGTCGTGATTCAATCCCACTGGCTGTAATAAGGGTGCGATTATCTGGATGAAGCTTAAAATCGGCGTATTCAATAAACTCTTCACTGTCATCGTCGCTGTGATTATTGGCAACTCGTTTGTATAGGGCGCGCATTCTTAGCTCAAGCTCAAGTAAATCTACCGGCTTGCAAATATAGTCATCGGCACCTTGAGCAAGGCCTGCAATTCGATCGGCTTGTGAGTCACGACTCGATAATAAGATAACGCCAATATCGGTGAGCGTATTTAGCTCTTTGGCAAGTTGTAAACCGTCGCGTTTTGGTAGCACAATATCAATTATTGCCAAGGAAATCGTATTGCGCTGACTTACGCGGCTTTTAACAACATTTAACGCATCGGCCCCTGTGGGGTCAACGTCAATAGAAAACTCGGTATTTATAAAATGATTTTGGATGCGCTTTACGAGTAATTCGTCATCTTCAACCAATAAAACATTAATTGCCATAGTCTGTTTTTTTTTTAGTTTCAGCTTTGTATATTAGCATTATTAATGGTCTGCATAACACAGAGAACGTTGTTTTTCGGTAACATTATATTACGAATTGGTCTAATAACATTACTTTTGTAATGCGCACTTTTCACTTGAGCGACAAAGTGCGCATTATGGTTACTAATCTTTATACATTGAATCCCACCATTGTGGTTCATTTTTTAACTTTTTGTCAAAGTAAGCCAACATGGTGTTCCACCAATTAAATCGCTTATCGCGCGCAAATATTTGGTGATCAGCCCCCTTGTACTCTATCATTTCAACGTCTTTATTAAGCAGTTTTAGGGCTGTGTACATAGTTAAGCTTTCGCCCACAGGCACATTGGTATCACTGTCACCATGAATAAGCAGTAATGGTGTATTTACTTTATCGGCATGAAATACAGGGCTATGCTGGCTGTAAAGTTGAGGATTATTCCACGGAAAGCTATTTTTTGAGGCTTCGCCTGAGTATAAATAACCCCACCATCCTTCACCCCAGTATGACGTTAAGTTTGAAATACCGGCATGCGCAATAGATGCGCTAAACATATCGGTTTTGGTGGCAAGCAGCATAGTCATAAAGCCACCATAAGATGCACCAAGATTACCTACTTTACTACTGTCTACAAAATCATATTTAGCTAAAAATGCCTCTGTGCCTTGCATAATGTCATCGGCGGTATAGTCGCCCCAAGCATTTACATGTTGTGCTGAAAAAGTTTGCCCAAAACCCGTTGCACCGGTTGGTTGAACAACATAAACCACATACCCGTTTGCTGCCCATAAGTTAAAAGGGTAGCGGCCCGTAAACCCGCGTGTTACTGGTGAGGTGCCACCATAATAATAAACAAGAGCAGGGTACTTCTTGGCTTTATCAAAATTGCTTGGCAGATAAACACGGCCAGAGATTTCTACGCCACGCTTATTGGTAAAGTTAAATTCTTCAAGCGCAGGAATAGTCGTATTGGCATATGCAATCGGGTTTGAATCCCAAATGAGCTCTACCTTGTTTTTACTTACGTCTAAGCGCTTGAGTTGTTGAGCGCTCGACGCATTGCTGCCACTAATTAATAACTGGGCATTGCGCGTATTTGAAAAGCTAAATTGCTGCACAATATCAAAACCTGTATTTAACTTTTTAAAGCGCTGTTTACTCAGGTCAAATAAATACAGTGGTTGGGTATCTTTTTCTGTCACTTTGATTAGCGCATCACCATTGCTTAGTACTTCTAATGTGCCAATTGCAGGGTCAAACTGTTTGCTTAACGCCGTTACTTTTTTGGCATTATCAGTTAGTAAGTACAGCTGGCCATCGTAATTATTAGCCAGCATGTTCTTTGGTAATGTTCTGCCTGCACCATTCTTAAAATCAGGGCCTGCAACAACATAAATATTGTTTGCGGCATATTTAGCTTGATTAAAGGTTTTAAACTTACCTAATGATTTTATGCTGTTGGATTTTAATGTAAGTTCAACCAACTCAGTCTCTGGGTGAGTTGAGGCTTGCATCGCCATTACTGGACGACTTATTAATAGCTTTCCACGGTTGCTGTTAGCATCTTCAAGTTGATGGCTCAATACGCCTTCGGTCAGAGCTTTGGTTAGACCACTGTTGGTATCGAGTAAATATAATTGGCTAACCGTACGGGCATATGACCAACGATCTTGAAGACCTTTATGGTGCTTGGTTAGGCTGTTATTTTCTTCTGGCGATTTTGACCAACTAAATATAATACTGCTGTCGTTATAAAAGTTGAAATTACTTGCGCCTTCAAGGCCAGAAGCTAAAGTTTTAATTGTTAAGTTTTTACGGTTTAGTTGCTTTAATTCACCGTTTAGTAAATAAACTAAAAATTGGTTATTAGGGCTCCAAATGAACTGACTTGGCTGGGCTGCTTCAAATCGGTATACCGTTTGGTTATTAGTATTTTTAAGCTCGGTTGTGGTAATGGCGTCGTTGCCGGTTTTATCACTATAGTGCTTGGTTGTACTTAAGTAATGTTTGGCATCAGGCGACAAAGAGAGGGCACTAATCGTAGGGGCGTCAAACAATTGCTTAGCCGATAAGCGTTTGGTTTTATTTGTCGTTAGGGTCACGACGTCAGTTTCTGCTTTTGGCACAAACTCTAAGCTAACATCATTCCAATTAGCAACCTGTTGAGCGATGACGAGCACGGTATGTGAGCCGTTATTTAAAGCAAGCTGATAGCGTTGTTTTTCACCAGTTTGCTTCTCAGCATTGATAAAAACCTGACCTTGCTCTATTCCTTTAATGTTTAAGGAACCTTGTGTAAATCGGTTAGTTTCCAAATTAAATTTAAGTGCTTGTAAACCGCCTAAAGTAAGCGCGTTAATTTTATCAAGTGGTTGCCACTTGTGTTTTTTACCAAATACAACAAAGCTTTCTGTATTTAATTTAAGTTGTGCAATTAGATTATTTATAATCACATCGCTATGGGGTGTTTGAAATGGCTTAGCTTGCATATCTTCTGCAAGCGGACCAATAAATTGGATTTTTGATTGATCGAGTGGGGCGGCTAAGGTCGTTAAACTCAGACTACTTAATGTTAGTAGGGTTGCTAAGTAAGTAAAACGTTTTGCGTAACGATGCCAAGGTGCGCTTAAATTCATTGTTATGCCTATTATTATTGGGTATTTGGCCAAATATAGCATGTATTGTTATGATGCTCATATATCCAATATAGAGGAAAAAAAGTGACACTATTAATCATTTACATGGTTACAGCGATTGTGATTTCGTTTTTGTGTTCAATAATGGAGGCGGTGCTATTAAGCATTTCGCCTAGTTATGTTGCATTGCTGCGCAAAGAGCGTCCAGTGCTGGCGAAGCAGCTTGAAAAGCTAAAAAGTAATATTGATCAGCCATTAGCGGCTATTTTAACGCTTAATACAGTTGCCCATACTGCTGGTGCCGCAGGGGTAGGTGCACAAGCCGCCGTTGTATTCTCAGATGCTGCAGTGGGGATTGCATCTGCAATTATGACTTTATTGGTACTGGTGTTATCTGAGATTATTCCAAAAACCTTGGGTGCCAATTATTGGCGTGCTTTAACACCGAGTGTGACTTATGGTTTACGTATTTTGGTGTTAGTACTTAAGCCGTTTGTATGGGCTGCACAAAAGCTAACCAATTTGATGGGGCAAAAGCATAATGAGGCCTATTATATTCGCCAAGAAATAGAAGCGATGGCCGATATTGGCAGTGAGTCAGGGGCACTTCATGCTGATGAATCAGAGATCATCCGCAACTTACTGCACTTTAGACATGCAAAACTAACCGATTTAATGACTCCGCGTACGGTTATTTTTAAAATTCATAAAGACCTTACTGTTAATCAGTACTTAAGTGAACATGGCTCTTCCTCATTCTCTCGAGTGCTAATTTACGACAAAGATGCTGACGATATCATAGGGTTTGTTCATAAAAACGATATCATGTTGGCATACCACCGCTTAGGTACAGACTACAAAATTAGTAAGCTGGTTAAGCCTATTTATACCGTACCGAGTACGCAAAACGTGTCGTCGTTATTACAAACATTACTCACTAAGCGAACCCATATTTGTTTAGTGATTGATGAATACGGTGATGTACAAGGCATTGTAACCCTAGAAGATATGATCGAAGCGTTAATGGGTTTAGAAATTGTTGATGAGCGAGATCAATCTACCAACATGCGTGCCGTTGCTAAACAACGTTGGCATCAACGTTTAGCTGATAGTGAGCATATCGTCAGCGCCGACGATAACGAACCTCGTTAGGGGGTCTGTAAATATCAACAGACAAAGGTCAGCAGGCCCTAGTTATTATTTGTTTTAGTGGCTGTTTTTATCCAGTGCTGTGCCCATGAGATAAATTCAGCTTTTGCTTTTGGGCAGCTAAACAAAAATCCTTGTATAGTTAAGTCTGTTTGATAGTGCTTTAGGTAGGCAAGTTCTTCTGGTCGCTCAACACCCTCAGCAACAAGTTGTAGCTGCTCTTGGCTAGTCATATTAATTAATGAGCTGACCACCACTTGCGAAAACTTATCGGTTTCAATATGGCTTATAAAAGAGCGGTCTATTTTAACTTCAGTGAAAGGAAGTTGTTTTAGTTGATTAATATTAGTAAAGCCAGTACCAAAGTCATCCAGCGAAATACCAAAACCAAATATTCTGAATCTATTTAAGGTTTCAAGTTGGGTATAGCTTGAAAGCGCATGTTGTTCGGTTATTTCAACAACCACATCATTGGGAAGCACGCCGTGCTTTTGTAATAGCAGTAATAACTTATTAGGACAGTTCAAATCATTTAACTGGCATGGCGACATATTAAATGACAACTTTAAGCTTTCTCCCAATTGTTCTTTCAGCTGTTTTAAGTCACTGCAGGCTTTTTCAAACAGCGTAAAAGTAATGTCATTGATTAAGTCACATTGCTCTGCAAGGCTTATAAAGCGGCTTGGTAAAATAACGCGTTCGTTTTTATTTGAAACAATGCGAGCCAATACTTCAACACTTTGTATTTGGTTATTGTTTATATTTATTTTAGGTTGGTAATACGGTGTTATTTCATTATTTTTTAATGCGTTAATCAGCTTAGCTTTAGTAATTGGGCGCTCTTTTACAAGTGTGTGGCTGTTTAACTGCGCTATTTTGGCAAGTAACGTATTTACCTGATTTAATTGCACAGGCTTGGTAAGGTTACCAATTAAATGCACATTGTGCTGCTTGGCTAGGTCAGCTGCTAGGCTGATTATTTTAGGGTCCATTTCAGAAATAATAACAATCGCACCGCAATAGCCTATTTCACCTAAATTACGAATTAACTCCATACCATCCATTTCTGGCATATTCAGATCAGTAAATATGGCGTCATAAAAGTTTATATCAGGCTTTACTTTCTCTAATGCTGTAACTGCGCTTAAGCAAGTGGTGACTTCTGGCATTTCGAGCTCATTAAAAATCGCTTTCATAACAATTAAAATGGCTTTTGAGTCATCAACAACGAGTATGTTTGGCAATTGAGTTCGCATTGGTGTCCTTGGTAGTTGTAGCTTACTTCCTGTAATACTAAAAATAGTCGCTTGAATTGTTTTTGTCAGTATTTCAGGCATTTTTACCTTAAATTATTGCTAATAAAATGATGCTAGCTCACTCGTGTTTTTTTGGTGGAAAGGTATACTAGCGGCATAATTTATAATGGTTAGAATAATGATAAAAGTCGAACTCTCTCTGGCAGAGCAACCGTTTACGCTGATGATAGCAGAGCAGCAAGTTGTAAAAATATTTCATGATCAGCAAGCGATTGCATTTGAAAACCCACGTGAAAATTATGTCGAGTTTATGCTTGATGAGCAGTTAATTGGTATTGATAGCAGCGAAGTAAGCCAGCAAAGCTTAGCGCTGTATGTAAATAATCAGTTTGCAACTCAGTTAGCTTTACCTGTAGCAGCACAGGGCGCACCTAAAAAGGGGTTTTTAGGGCTCGCGGCGCTTGGCTTTAAATTATTTAAAAGTGCTAAAGTTGTTAAAGTGGCGCTTGCCAGTGCATCGGTAGCGGGTTATGCGTGGCTGTTTACCATTGAGTTTGCGTTAATGCTGATTGCTTGCCTGGTGGTACACGAATATGGCCACGTACGAGCTATGAAGTATTTTGGCATTAAAACCAAAGGCATTTATTTAATTCCTTTTGTAGGCGGGTTAGCCGTTAGCGACGATAAAATAACTACGCGCTGGCAAGATGTGGTTATATCACTAATGGGGCCTGCCTTTGGTTTGTTTACTTCTGTACTTGGTGTAGTGCTTTATTACGCTACGGAAATGGAAATATTTGCAGGTGTTGCGGTGCTTAGTGCACTGCTTAATTTATTCAATTTACTGCCTATTTTACCGCTTGATGGCGGGCATGTACTTAAAAGCATTAGCTTTTCAATGCGCTCTTGGGTTGGTTTGAGTGTGTGCTTACTAGGGGTGCTGTTTGGTTTATGGCTCAGCTATACGTTTGGTTTAATGCTATTAGTGTTCTTTTTGTTTGTTGGGGCACTGGAAATCGTGTTTGAATGGCGCGGCCGTCACTACTCACACTTATTGTCATTAGATAAATATGGCCAAGGTTTTTCAGCGGTCATGTATGCGCTGGTGGTTGCAGGCCATGTAGCAGTGATGATGCACTTTGCTGGCTCAGAAAACGCCATTTTAAGCTTACCGATGAAGATTTTATCGAGTTAGCAATAATAAAAGTATGGTAGCTCAAAGCTCGCTCATCAGGCTGTTTTTTTGAACGTTACTTTTTAAGGTTTTTGTGCATTTGTTGTTTAGAAAGAAAGCTGTTGCTCAGAAAAATGGCTGTTTAACAGGGGTAATAACCCTTCTACAACCTCTCTGAATAAAACTAACCGTGTTTATTTTAGTTTGTGTGGCGATAGCAAGATGTTAGTTTTGGTTTGTTTCTCAATGGGGTAATTGATATGGTACTATCCTTCAGAATGAAAAATAATAAGAAGCCGTGAGCTGACAAATTATGGATGATGCGATAAAACAACATGTAAATCAAAGTACAGTGGAGTCTTTATTGTACACGCTTTATTGGTTGGCCTTTTTTTCACTGGCGCTCCCAATGGCCTCATACTTGATTATTTTTTTATCGGGTGGTGGGGCATTGTTGTTAAATGACCTAACACATTTAGAGCAACTAGATTCGAATCCCGGCCTAGCTTTCATATCTACCTTCTTCACTGCTGTACTTACGCTGCCATTTTTAAAGTCTACTCTTGATGCGCAAAATAAAAGCGAAGTTATAGGGCGTTTAGCAATAGAGAAGGTGGCTTTTTTTCCTTTAATCATTACAGTGCTATTAACAGCGGTTTACGTTTTACTGGAACAATGGCTTTTTGGCTTTATGGAAGTCGCCTTGCCAGATTTCATGTTAGAAGTTAAAGCACAAACAAACTCGCTTTTAGCTAAAATTATGCTGTTTTTAGCAGTAGTATTTATTGGGCCTATATTTGAGGAAGTAGTTTTTCGAGGAGTAGCATTCTACAGGCTGAAACAAACAGCCTTGGGAGCTATTGGCGCAATTATTATCCCAAGTATCGTGTTTACATTGTTACATGGGCAGTATGATCAAGTTGAAATTTTTATTTCACTGTTTGTATTTTCTTGCTTGATGGGGTTAATTCGTCATCTATCGGGTAACTTGTGGTATTGCATTATCGCTCACATGATCTGTAATTTATTGGCACTAGGTGAAATTATTTGGTGAGATTAAATGACTTATCAGTTAGCGTTATTTTCTTGCTTAGCTCTTTTGGCTTGCTACTAGCAAGCGCGATATAAAATCGCGCCTATTTATTACCAAAATACTTACGGATAAAAACTTAGCATCAACGCAATAAACACCCCAGTAATAAATAGCTGCACTACGCAAAAACCCATAATATCTTTAGCTTTTAACCCTGCAATGGCTAATACCGGTAAAGCCCAAAAGGGTTGAATTAAATTGGTCCACGCGTCTCCCCACGCCACAGCCATAGCAACCCGCGCCATATCTGCACCAAGCTCTTGCGCTGCTGGTATAACAATAGGTGCTTGTACCGCCCATTGGCCGCCACCTGAGGGCACAAACATATTAACGAGTCCTGCACTTATAAAACTGTAAAATGGCAAGCTATCGGCATCAGCGATTGCAATAAAGCCTTGTGATATCTGCTGTGCTAATCCTGTATCGACCATTACCGCCATAATACCGGCATAAAAAGGGAACTGAATGACAATTCCCGCGCCACTCGGAATCGCTTGTTGTAGGCTATTTAGTAGGTTATGGGGTGTTTGATGTAGTGTGATAGCTAAAAATAAGAAAAGCCCTATCACACTGTTTAGGTTTAAGCCGCCACCTGCGATAAAAAAGTAATAGCCTAAGTAGGCAAGTCCGAGTAAACCAATACCCATACCTAACAGCTTACTTTGCTCTAAATGCTGAGCTGGGCGTGTTATTGTTACTTTATCGGCTAAAGTGTTCTTAAGCAGTAATGGGTCAATATAAACACTGTCTTTTTCATTTGGTAGCATATAGCGGTTAACCAGCGGCATAATAATAAATAAGCCAATCAGAATCGCAATGTTAAAACCTGCGAACAAGGTTTGCTCGGTGCCAATAATCCCCATTGTTGCCTGTGAAAAATGCCCTTCGCTGGCAATGGTTAGAGGTACGGAGCCTGCTAATCCGCCGTGCCACACTACAAAACCTGAGTAAGCACTCGCTACTAATAGCCGGTAATCCACTCGAGTCTGTTTGGCAATCGCTTTAGCAAATAAAGCCCCAATCACTAAACCAAACCCCCAATTAAGCCAGCTTGCTAAAAGCGAAATAAAAGTCACTAAAATAATGGCTTTTGGAGCTGTATTGGCAAGCGTTGCCAACTTTGTCAGTAACTTACTTATTAACGAGGTACTGGCGAGCATGTAGCCTGTTACTAGCACCAACAGCATTTGCATGGCAAAGCTTAGTAAGTTCCAAAACCCGCTACCCCATGATGTGATTACCTCAAGTGTAGTTGCAGGAGTCGCTAAATTCGCAATACCCAAGGTAATAATAGTGAGCATAATGACAAATATAAATGGGTCGGGTAAGTAGCGCTCGACGAGCTTAGTAAACGGGCTGGCAACTTTATTGAGCATAATTAATAACGAGTTAGTGAAAACTTATTTGCTAATTAATCATGAAATCTTAGGATTAGCAAACACCGCTTTGAATAACCACTCAGTAAGGCAGATTTTTTAAAGGTTGCTGATGAGGAGAATGTTACTAGCAAATATTTACCCTGGCAGATATTTGCTAGTTTTATAATTAAGCGTTGCCTAACACATGTTTTAAACGATTTTGTACTTCTTGCACCAGTAAGTCAGGCTGAAATTTTGATAAAAATGCATCACAGCCGACCTTTTCCACCATGGCTTGGTTAAAGCTGCCACTTAGGGACGTGTTAAGAACAACATGTAAGTTTTTTAAGCGGTTATCGTTACGTATTTCATAGGTTAAGCGATAGCCATCCATTGAAGGCATTTCGGCATCGGTAATCACCATTAGCAGCTCTTTTTCAACATCGCGTCCTTCATCAGCCCAGCCTTTGAGCATTTGTAGGGCTTCTAGGCCATTACTGGCAGGAATAATTTCGATACCAAGCTGCGATAACGTATCGCTAACTTGCTTACGTGCTGTTGGCGAATCATCGGCGTGCAATATTTTGCGTCCTGCAAATTCGTTTACGATGGTTTCATCTAACACCCCATCAGTAATATTGACTTCGTACTCAACTATTTCAACAAGCACTTTTTCTACATCAATAATTTCAACTAATTGCTCTTGGCCATCACGCTGCACTTTAGTCAGTGCCGTAATATAATGATTTTTACCCACAGAGCTCGGTGGCGGCATAATGTCAGACCAGGTCATATTTAAAATATGATCAACTTTGCCAATTAAAAAACCTTGGGTGGTACGGTTATATTCTGTTACTACGAGATTACAATCGTCGCTATGTTCTTTGTGTGACATAGAAATTGCTTGGCGTAGATCAATCACCGGAATAGATTCACCACGAATATTAGCAACACCCGTCACCTTAGGGTGAGAGTGCGGTATTTTGCTTAGACGGGGAAGCTTCACCACTTCTTTAATTTTAAATACATTGAGTGCGAATAAATGGCGGCTATGTAAATAAAAAAGTAGCAATTCTAAACGATTCTCACCTACAAGCTGAGTACGTTGATCAACTGACGCTAAAACACCTGACATAATAGACCCATATTTTTCCTCATAACTTTATAACTATAGTTTACTCTTATTTTTCTTCATAACGAACCGTGAATATTTCGATTACAGTAAAACGTTGCTTAAGTGTTATCATGTACAGTATCGTGTTACTAAATGATTTAAATAATCAATCGATTAACAAAAAATTATGCATCATATTTTTAAACGTATTGTTGTGCTGTTGCGCAGCCATATTGATCAGGTAAGTTGGCAGTCTGTTGTAATAGCAACATCCTTACATATGCTGCTTACTTGGTGCTTATTGTTAGTGGCAAATGAGCAGGCATTGCTTTCACCGGGTACTTTTTTTTACTACTACACGGTAACCACTTCAACGGTAGGGTATGGGGATTTAAGTCCATCAACTGACTTAGGTCGTTGGATTGTCGCATTAATACAAATACCTTTTGGTTTGGCTTTATTTGGTGTCTTGTTGGGTAAAACAGGACAAACAGTAACTTACTTAATTAGGCGCGCTATGACTGGTGATAAAAACTTTGCTCACAGTAGCAATCATATTATTATTTTTGGTTGGCATAATGCTCGTACCAAAAAAATGATCGACTACATTTTGGCTGATACTAAGCGGACAGATCGCCGTATTTTATTAGCGGTTACTGAACAAATAGAGCATCCGTTTTTAAGTAATGAGAATGTTGATTTTGCTCGCCTAACCAGTTTCACTGATTTGGATGAATTAGAACGCGTTGCCATTCGCCACGCCGATAAAGTGATTATTGATGGTCAAGATGACGACCAAACATTTACTACCGCACTGCGTATTAGTCGTTTAGTTAAAGAAGATTGTCACATTAGCGCACACTTTTTTGATGAAACAAAAGTGGAAATGTTACTAGAGCATTGTCATAACGTAGAATGCAGTAGCACTAAGTCAGCAGAGATTTTGGTGCGCTCAATGCAAGACCCTGGCTCAAGTCGTGTTCAAGAAGAACTATTATCTACTTTGCATGGTGATACACAATTTAGTCTACAAATACCCAGTGATATAAAAACCATGGAGTTTGGTAAATTATTTCATCATTTTAAGTACGATCATGATGCAATATTATTAGGGGTGGCTCATAATTTAAGTGCAAAAAATATGGATTTAAATCCACCTTTAGATTACGCAGTAAATGCGGGTGATATACTGCATTATATCGCGCAAGAGCGAGTGTTGAGTGGTGAAGTTGATTGGCCTAGCTTGGAAAAATAATGACTGAAATTGCTTTTTTAATTATTGTTTTATGTGCTTACATTTTCCCTATTATGATAATTCTTAACAGTAAGCGTAGCCATGGCCATGAGAAAAATGGCTGGTTGGTCGGCGCTATTTTTTTCTCTTGGATAGCGCTTATTTTATATTTTTCAATTGTTCCCAAGCAAGGGCACGCAAAGAAAAAATAGTAGCAAGGGCAACGTTTGAGTTGCCCAGTGTTATTTTAATTGCTTGAGTTTATGCTCAACCAGCGGATCATCTGGCACGAGTTGTTGTGCCACCTCTAATAGCTTAATAGCATCGGTAGGATTTTCGTCTTGATGTTTAATGGCTACGTCTATTAGTGGTTGAATATCAATTTGCGCTTGATGCTCTTTTACATGCGTGGCTTTTTCATCAATTAAAATAGTGTGAGCGGTACTTAATAACGCTTGGCGATGTGGCGACTTAGCGTTGGCTTTATTAAGTTTTTTATAATAATCCTCTTTTAAACGCAGTGTTTTTGTTTGCAGCCTAAATTGCGCAATGTCGATTTGCTGATCACGAATAAAATCAACTGCCACTTGTTTATAAAAGCCAAACTTATTTAAATAAGTGGCATGAGTGCCGTGCCCCATACCAAACACGCGTAAGTGAGTGAGTTGTTTATAGCGTTTAGCATGTTGGCGGTCAATACGATTAGTTGGATCGTAAATAATGTAACCCTCGGCATCCCCTAAATCTAAGTCATGGTAGTCACCTTGCCAGTCATATTGCTGGGCTATCTCGGTACTTGATCGGTCATCCCAAGGGGCGAGTAGCTTGTTTTTGGTGCTAACAGGGTGGAAAAACAGTACTTTGTCGAGTTTTAGTAATTTAGCAAATGCACCCACAGCAAAACCGCCACGACTAAGCCCATAACCTAACTTGGTTTTAAATGGATAAAGTAAGGGAGCTAATTGCTCAATAAAAAAGATTAAATTGCGATTACGAAACCAGTTACTTTTACCCAAATGCTGAAACGCAATAATATTAACGTTTTGCTTTTGTGCTAAATGATAGCCCCATGGGGCAAAGTCTTCGTTCAAATCGCGTTCTTGCACATCAGTGCCCGCAGGAGAAAAAGTAAAAAGCAGAGGTTTATTGAGATCAACAAAGTGATATTTTACATACACATCACCGAGTAAATCTCCACCAGAGGTTGGTAGCTTTGCTTGCCTCTCATCATCACTGAGAGTTAACCATTCATCTAACCAATACAGTAATTTCATTTTTCCTCCAGTACACACAAGCCGCAGATCATAACAAATCTGGCTACATAAGAAAATCGAGCGGTGACATGCTACGCTGGTGGATAGTTACCTTGGTGACTTATTTCGCCATATTTAAAATTTCATGCCAGTCATTGTCGGTTACTGGCATGACCGATAAACGGCCACTTTTTTTAAGTGCTATATCAGTTATAGCACTATTTGCTTTGATTGCTTGTAGGCTGACTAAACTACTTAAATGCGCCTGATAGGTTATTTCCACTACAAACCAACGAGGATTTTCAGTGGTTGCTTTAGCATCGTAATAGTCACTACCTAAATCGAATTGAGTTGGATCGGGGTAAGCGGTCTTAGTAACCACTGCAAGTCCTGCAACGCCAACTTGCTTGCAGCTAGAGTGATAAATCATCACCAAATCGCCCTTTTGTAGATCATCACGAATAAAGTTACGCGCTTGGTAGTTACGTACACCTTCCCATAGCGTTGTTTGCTCTGGGGCTTGTTTTAAGTCATCAATTGAAAAGGCGTCGGGTTCGGTTTTAAACAGCCAAAAAGCCATATTATATTTCCTCAATCAGTGAGTTAGTATTTTTCCAGTATTGTATAGTATCATTTAGAAATTAGGGGATTGAGGAAGAAATAATGAGCCAAGTATTAGATGATTTATTGTCGCTATTGTCACTTGAAGAAATTGAGCAAGGTTTATATCGAGGGCAAAGCCAAGACTTAGGTTTTAGAGCGGTGTTTGGCGGTCAAGTTATGGGACAAGCGCTTTCCGCAGCTAAAGAAACATTACCTGCAGGACGTATTGTTCACTCCTTACATTCTTACTTCTTACGCCCAGGCGACGCTGCAAAGCCAATCGTTTATGATGTAGAGACGATTCGCGATGGTAAAAGTTTTAGTACTCGTCGAGTTAGCGCCATTCAGTACGGTAAACCTATTTTTTACATGACGGCGTCGTTTCAAGGTGAAGAGCAAGGATTATCGCATCAAGCTACCATGCCTGATGTTCCCGCACCTGAAGAGCTGCGTTCTTCGTTAGAGTTTTATCAAGAAAATGCGCAGCATATTCCTGAAGCAATCCGTAATAAGTTTATTCGTGAAATGCCGATAGAAATGCGTCCGGTTAATTTTCATAATCCGTTTAAGCCAGAGGCCATAGAGCCGGTAAAACATATTTGGTTTAAAGCCAATGGCGATATGCCGGACGATCAACGTATTCATAACTACTTATTAGCGTATGCGTCTGACTTTGAGTTTTTACCAACCGCACTGCAGCCACATGGTGTCTCGTTTATGCAGCCGAATATGCAAGTAGCGACTATTGATCATGCTATGTGGTTTCATCGTCCATTTAGAATGGATGATTGGATTTTATATACTATTGATAGCCCAAGCGCGAGCTCAGGAAGAGGGTTGGTACGCGGGCAGTTTTTTGACCGCCAAGGAAATTTGGTAGCCTCTACTATTCAAGAAGGGGTAATGCGTCAGCGTTAACACTTCAAAACCCACTATATTGAGTTAATTCAACATAGTGGGTAATTAGAGTCTGTTACTGACATTGAGCGTGAACAATGTCAGTAATTGATTGCCAAATACGTGCCGGCAAGAGTGTTTGTAGTTGCTTGTAGGTCTCGCACAGCTCTTGGCTGCCTTGTAAGCCGCTATCAGATTCACTAATTAGCTTTTGTTCGCGGAGATTGGAAATAAAACTACTAAGTACCTTCTTATCAAAAAACTCCGGTGTTTTAATGCCATGTAACGTACCTAAGCGCTGTGCCAGCACATAGCTTTCACGTTCAAGCTCTGCTTTTTCAATGCCTTGGCTGGTCTGAATAAAGCCAATTACAATCGCATAGCGTTGCAGAGTGAAGCTTAATGCACGACCGAGCATTTCGAGTTTGGCAAAGCTATCGTTATTTTGAGTCACTTTAATGTTATCACCATCAAGTTCAATTAAGCCTTGATCGCTAAAGTTAGTTAAAATACGGGTTACATAGCTTTCATCAAGCTCTTGTAAGTACCACTCTTTGGCAAATAACGGATAAAAAGAGTTTACCAGTTGATGGCACTGGGTTACGGTGCTTTGATGCTGCTTAAATAAATGCAGGGCGACTAGACTTGGTACTGCAAAAATATGCAAAATGTTATTACGATAATAATTAAATAAGGTTTTTTCTTTATCGTTTATCGCGATTATTTCGCCAAATTCGTCGCTGATCACATCAAACTTATTCAGCTTTAGGGCATGTTCTAGCAGTTGCTCTGGCGTTTCATCGGGCGCAGTTATTTTATTGCTATAGCTAGCTTCACGCTGTAATCGCAGATAAAACTCAAGCTGAGCTAGCAATTTAGGTTTACTCAATGCCTGCTTATCGTTTACTAGCAGTATCATCGCCAGTAAATTTACTGAGTTGAGTGCGGCTGCATTATTAATTTTAACCATAACCTGATCAGCAAGATTCGCAACTTGCGGTCCTAACCATTGTGGCTTTTGCACATCGGTTGCATGAATTGATTCACGCCAGTCGGGTTGGTTGTCATTTAAGTATTGGTTAATAGAAATAGGGTCGCCAAAGTTTAAATAACCACGGCCATAGTTTTTTAAGTTTTTAATCGCTTTAAAAATACCTAATATTGACTCGCCCTTTTTATCATTACCCGCGAGCTCTTTTAGGTAGGTATTTATTTCCATTACGTGTTCGTAGCCTATATATACAGGCACAATCGATACTGGGCGATCAATACCACGCAGCATGGCTTGCATTGTCATGGCGAGCATGCCGGTTTTTGGGGGTAATAAACGTCCGGTTCTGCTGCGGCCACCTTCGGTATAAAACTTCACCGAGTAACCTTTTATAAATAACTGGCTTAAGTATTCTTTAAATACCGCTGAGTAGAGCTTGTTACCAGCAAATGAACGGCGAATGAAAAACGCGCCACTGCGGCGGAATATCCCGCCTGCTGGGAAAAAGTTGAGGTTGATCCCAGCTGCAATATGCGGTGGGACAAGCCCTTGATGGTAAATAGAGTAGGTAAGTAGCAAGTAATCCATATGACTGCGATGACACGGCATGTAGATTATTTCATGGCCTTTATTAGTTAGGTCATGAATTTGCTCGGTGTATTTTATATCAATACCATTATAAAGCTTGTTCCAAAGCCAGGTTAAAATACGGTCGGCAACGCGAATGGTGGCGTCACTGTAATTAGCAGCAATTTCATCAAGCAGCTTTAAGGCGTTTTGTCGCGCTTGGGCTTGGCTGATGTTTTTTTCAGAAGCCTCGGTTTGAATTGCTTTTTTAATTGTGGGTGATGCTAGCAGCGAACTAAATAATTGCTCCCGAGATGGTATTTTAGGCCCTGTTGCAGCCAGCTTTTGACGTTTAAAGTGAACTCGAGCTACACGCAGTAGTTTATGAGGCAGTTCATTAACGTCGGCTTTTTCATTAACCAATAAGGATAAGTCGAGTGGTTGGCTAAATCGAATAAAGTTATCTCTTCCTGAAAAAAGCACCACGAAGATTTTTCTGAACCAGCTAGGAGTCAGCGAATGTGAGAGCAGTGTACTCAATCCAGGCTTTTCTTTACCCGGTGCACGGCCCCATAAAATAGTCACGGGCACCACTTGCACATTTTTTTGGCCACTATTTAATAAGTGCTCAACAATATGTTTGCCTTGGGCCAATGCATTGGTAGGCTTTTCTTTATCACCAAATAGCGGTGGTGGGTTTTTAATGCCGATAAAGCGATCTAACGCTTCGTCGCCTAATACTTGCTGCTCGGTTGGGTCAGGTAAACCATTTCGTTTACAAACACGCGCCAGTGCCGCTAAATCAAAGCGTGAATTTAAACGCACTATATAAAAGGTCGGGTTTTTAGGGTTTAACTCAAATTGCTCTAAAGGTTTTTCAGGCAGTACTTTGCTTTTAACAAACAAGCGGCTGATACCACCAGAGATAAGATTTAAACCATAATTTAAAATACGCATTGACTCACCATAAGAGAGTAGTTACCCAAACCAATATGGGTATATAACAGCAAAATTAGCGCATAGGATAACATAATATCTAAAAAATCCCCTGCAGATTAATCGACATGCTATGACATCATAGTGACATCATCACTTCCATTACGTTCACTATTAATAAACTTGACCGTTATTTAAACGACAATAACAAAGTAATTATGTCTAAATAGTTGTTGCATTTATCACCAGTATCATTATAATACGCAGGCTTTCAAAATTCCCTCGGGAACAAGAAAGAATAAATTAAGCTTGGATTTCAAGCTAATAAACAGGAGTTCCGATTTGGAACTCAACGTAGATATAATCAAACAACCGGCATCTTAATTATTAAGATTGTTTCGGTCGTTTTTTTATGCTCTTTAAATGCTCTTTATATTGAGGTTTAAGAATGTCAAATCAACGCATTCGTATTCGCCTAAAAGCTTTTGACCACCGTTTGATTGACCAATCAACGGCGGAAATCGTGGAAACTGCGAAACGCACTGGCGCACAAGTACGTGGTCCAATTCCACTACCTACACGCTTTGAACGTTTTACTGTACTTACATCACCGCACGTTAATAAAGACGCGCGTGATCAGTACGAGATCCGCACCCATAAACGTCTGATCGACATCGTAGAACCAACTGACAAGACTGTAGACGCACTTATGCGTTTAGACCTTGCTGCTGGTGTTGATGTTCAAATCAGCCTGGGTTAATCGGAAGATTAGAGAGGTTTTAGGAAAATGGCATTAGGTCTAGTCGGTCGTAAAGTGGGTATGACACGTATCTTCACTGAAGATGGTGTATCTATCCCTGTGACAGTTATTGAAGCGACTCCTAACCGCATTGCTCAGATCAAATCTGACGCAACAGACGGTTATAACGCGCTTCAAGTAACCGCAGGCACTAAAAAAGCAAGCCGTGTAAACAAAGCAACAGCGGGTCACTTCGCTAAAGCTGGTGTTGAAGCGGGTCGCGGTCTGTGGGAATTCCGCCTAAATGGTGGTGAAGGCGATTTTGAAGTAGGCGCAGAGCTTACGGTTGAATTATTCAACGAAATCAACAAAGTTGACGTAACCGGTACTTCTAAAGGTAAAGGTTTCCAAGGTGGTGTTAAGCGCTGGAATTTCAGCATGCAAGACGCTACACATGGTAACTCTCTATCTCACCGTGCTCCTGGTTCAATCGGTCAAAACCAATCACCTGGTAAGGTGTTTAAAGGTAAGAAAATGGCCGGTCAAATGGGTAATGAGCAAGTAACAACTCAGAACCTTGAACTAGTTCGCGTTGACGCTGAGCGTAACCTGCTTTTAGTTAAAGGTGCAGTACCTGGCGCTATCGGCGGTGACGTTATCGTTAAACCAGCTGTTAAAGCATAAGTCCTGGAGATTTAGTGATGGAATTAGCAATTAAAGACGCTTCTGGCGCTCTTGAAGTTTCTGAAGCTACTTTTGGACGTGAGTTTAACGAAGCATTAGTACACCAAGTAGTTGTTGCATACGCAGCAGGTGCTCGTCAAGGTACTCGTGCTCAGAAGACACGTTCTGAAGTAAGCGGTGGTGGTAAAAAACCATGGGCTCAAAAAGGTACTGGCCGTGCACGTGCTGGTACAATCCGTAGTCCAATTTGGCGTTCAGGTGGCGTTAGCTTCGCAGCTAAACCACAAGACCACAGCCAAAAAGTAAACCGTAAAATGTACCGTGGTGCGATCAAAAGCATCTTATCTGAATTAGTTCGTCAAGAGCGTTTAATCGTTGTTGAAAGTTTTGGTCTTGAAGCACCAAAAACTAAAGAACTAGTTGCTAAGCTTAAAGAACTTGAGCTTAAAGATGTTCTTATCGTGACTGAAGAAGTAGATGAAAATCTTTTCTTATCGGCACGTAACCTGTACAAGGTTGACACACGTGATGTAGCTGGTATCGATCCTGTAAGCTTAATTGCTTTCGACAAGGTACTAATTACAGCTGCTGCTGTTAAGCAACTTGAGGAGGCGCTAGCATGATCCGTGAAGAACGTCTTTTAAAAGTGATCCTTGCTCCACACATCTCTGAAAAAAGCACAATCGCTGCTGAAGAAAACAATACTATTGTTTTTAAAGTAGCAAATGACGCAACTAAAGCTGAAGTTAAAGCGGCAGTTGAGAAGCTTTTTGAAGTAGAAGTAACTGGTGTTCGCACACTTAACGTTAAGGGTAAAACAAAACGTACTGGCATGCGTTTCGGTCGTCGTAGCGACTGGAAGAAAGCTTACGTTACTCTTAAAGAAGGTAGCGAGCTGGACTTTGTCGGCGGCGCCGAGTAATAAGGGGAGTTAGAATTATGGCACTTCAAAAGTGTAAGCCAACTTCTGCGGGTCGTCGTCACCTAGTTAAAGTGGTTAACCCAGATTTACATAAGGGTAAACCTTACGCACCACTATTAGAGAAAAACTCTAAATCAGGTGGTCGTAATAACAATGGTCGTATTACGGTTCGTCATATCGGTGGTGGTCATAAGCAGCATTACCGTTTAATCGATTTTAAACGTACTAAAGATGGCATTCCAGCCACTGTTGAGCGTTTAGAATATGATCCAAATCGTAGCGCAAACATCGCTCTTGTATTATATGCAGACGGTGAGCGTCGTTACATTATCGCACCTAAAGGCTTAAAAGCTGGCGATGCAATCCAGTCTGGTGTTGATGCACCAATCAAACCTGGTAATGCATTACCTATGCGTAATATGCCTGTAGGTTCGACTGTTCACAACGTAGAATTAAAACCAGGTAAAGGTGCTCAAATTGCACGTTCTGCTGGTGCATACGTTCAAATCCTTGCTCGTGATGGTCAATATGTAACATTACGTCTTCGTTCAGGCGAAGTTCGTAAAGTTGAAGCTGACTGTCGTGCTACGCTAGGTGAAGTAGGCAATGCTGAGCATATGCTTCGTTCACTTGGTAAAGCAGGTGCAAATCGCTGGCGTGGTATTCGTCCGACAGTTCGTGGTGTTGCCATGAACCCGGTTGATCACCCACACGGTGGTGGTGAAGGTCGTACATCTGGTGGTCGTCATCCTGTGTCTCCATGGGGTAAACCGACTAAAGGTGCTAAGACGCGTAAGAACAAGCGTACGGATAAATTTATAGTACGTCGTCGTACTAAGTAATATTGAGGAATAGCCATGCCACGCTCTCTCAAGAAGGGTCCTTTTATAGACCTACACTTGCTGAAGAAGGTAGAGAAAGCTTTGGAAAGCGGTGAAAAGAAGCCAATTAAAACTTGGAGCCGTCGTTCAATGATCATACCTAACATGATCGGATTGACCATTGCTGTCCATAATGGTCGCCAGCATGTACCAGTTTTCGTTTCTGACGAAATGATCGGTCACAAACTAGGTGAATTTGCACCAACTCGCACTTACCGTGGCCATGCTGCGGATAAGAAAGCGAAGAAACGTTAAGAGGGGAAGATAAATGCAAGCATTAGCTAAACATAAATTCGCCTCTGGTTCGGCGCAAAAAGCACGTCTAGTTGCAGATCAGATCCGCGGGTTACCTGTCGATCGCGCACTAGAAATCCTGGCGTACAGCCCGAAAAAAGCGGCTGTATTAGTTAAGAAGGTACTTGAGTCTGCTATTGCTAACGCAGAGCATAACGAAGGTGCTGACATTGATGAGCTACGTGTAACAACGATCTTTGTGGACGATGGTCCAACAATGAAACGTATTATGCCACGTGCTAAAGGACGCGCAGACCGCATCCTTAAGCGTACAAGCCACATCACTGTTGTGGTTTCAGATAGCTAGGAGATATAAGTAATGGGACAAAAAGTTCATCCTACTGGTATTCGCCTAGGTATATCTAAACCTTGGGTTTCTACCTGGTACGCGAATTCAAAAGATTTCTCTGCACAGCTTTTTGGCGATCACAAAGTACGTACATTCCTTACTAAGGAATTGAAAGCGGCTTCTGTGTCTAAAATCGTTATTGAGCGTCCAGCAAAATCTATCCGAGTAACTATTCACACGGCTCGTCCGGGTGTTGTTATCGGTAAAAAAGGCGAAGACGTAGAAAAATTACGTCAAGCGGTAACTAAAATCGCTGGTGTACCTGCTCAGATTAATATTTCTGAAGTACGTAAACCAGAACTAGATGCACAACTAGTAGCAGACGGCATTGCCTCTCAGCTAGAGCGTCGTGTTATGTTCCGTCGCGCTATGAAGCGTTCGGTACAAAATGCAATGCGCATCGGTTCTAAAGGGATTAAAGTTGAAGTTAGCGGTCGTCTTGGCGGCGCAGAAATCGCACGTTCAGAATGGTATCGTGAAGGTCGTGTACCTCTACATACTCTTCGTGCTGATATCGACTACGCAACTTCTGAAGCCTTAACCACTTACGGTATCATTGGTGTTAAAGTTTGGATCTTCAAAGGCGAAGTTATTGGTGGTTTACCACTAGTACAAGAGCAAGAGAAGCCAGCTAAACGCGCACCAAAGAAAGCCAAAAAAAGTGCTAAGTAGAGGTAGCGAGTAATGTTACAGCCAAAACGTACAAAATTCCGTAAAATGCATAAAGGCCGCAACCGTGGTCTAGCGCAAAACGGTAACAAAGTAAGCTTCGGTACTTTCGGTTTGAAAGCTACTGGTCGTGGCCGCATGACTGCTCGTCAAATCGAAGCAGCTCGTCGTGCTATGACACGTCACGTGAAACGTCAAGGTAAAATCTGGATCCGTGTCTTCCCTGACAAGCCGATCACAGAAAAACCTCTTGAAGTTCGTATGGGTAAAGGTAAAGGTTCTGTTGAATATTGGGTTGCTGAAATTCAGCCTGGTAAAGTACTTTACGAAATGGAAGGTGTTTCAGAAGAGCTTGCTCGTGAAGCGTTTAACCTTGCTGCTCGTAAGCTGCCATTCAAAACAACTTTCGTAACTCGGACGGTAATGTGATGAAAGCAAACGAACTAAAAGATAAAAGCGTAGAAGAGCTTAATGCTGAACTTCTAGGTCTTCTTCGTGAGCAGTTTAACCTGCGCATGCAAGCAAGCACTGGTCAGCTAGCTCAGACACACACGCTAAGAACAGTACGTCGCGATATCGCGCGTGTAAAAACAATTATTAACCAGAAGGCAGGTCAATAATGAGCGATAAAATTCGTACTCTTCAAGGCCGTGTAATCAGCGACAAGATGGAAAAATCTTTCACTGTTGCTATCGCACGTTACGTGAAGCACCCAATCTATGGGAAATTCATCAAACGTACGACTAAGTTACACGTACATGACGAAAATAACACTGCAAAAGCGGGTGACACTGTCACTATCCGTGAATGCGCTCCAATCTCTAAGAACAAATCTTGGACTTTGGTAGATGTTGTTGAACGTCCAAAACAAGCTTAATTTTTAATTAAGTCTGTTTTATAAGAAACCCCAGCTTTTGCTGGGGTTTTTTTTGTGTTCAAAAAAGCTGTAAGCGGTAAGTTTTAAGCCGTCAGCCGTCAGCCGTCAGCCGTCAGCCGTCAGCCGTCAACTACTCGGAGTGAATTTGAGGGCCGTAGCTTGGGTTTTTAGTCTAGAGCACTCGAGAAAAAGCACGCCATGAATACGTAATTGTCCTAATACTTTATCAATTTGAGTGATTGAATCTGACGTTAATCGTGTTAAAAACTTCTGATATACGACAGCATAGATTTTGGAGGTAGAGTAATACTGGAGTAATTGCCAAGAGCAACTAAATAACAGCTTTATAATTTACCAAACCTATGACTTTGCGAGAGTAGAGCTGCAACAATAGATAATAAAATGCATACTGCGGAAGTTACAATTAGAAAGCGGTTTTCAATTCTACTGACTTGCCTTTCGCCTACAATTTGATAGGTCACGTCCCCCTCAATAAAACGTTCGCCTTGGTATTGCTGAGTGACATTAAACGCTAAAAAATCTTCTTGCTTTGCCTGATAAGTAAAGTAGGTTTCAGCATAAAAAATTTCATACGTTGCACATAGCCAAACCATAAGGCTAATTATTAATAGCGTAAAACTCAAAATAGGCAGTTTTTTCAGTGGCACTTTGGTTGATGTTGTTACAGGTAAATAGCAATCAAAACATGCTTCGCCATAGCATCGCTTTAGCTTTTCGATTACTTCGGGAGAAGGAATGAATTGGCCATTCTCTAGTTTTGATAAGTAAGACTGTTGGATGCCTATTTCACGTGCAGCAAATGCTTGAGTCCATTTTTTGTCTGATCGAAGACGTTTTAATTCTTTTCCTAGCGATTGCATACCCATATTCTCTTCTTAATTGCAGCCACATTATTATCACTAATTAGCTAAGCCAGAGATAGAGGTCATGCCTATATTCATGCGAATGAATAAAAGAATATCATGAATATTAATAGATTAGCGATTTTTATGGGCTATTTTAAATTATGCTAGTATTCTCAAACTAACGAAAGGATATATTGTATTATGAAAAAACACGTTTATTTATTACTTAGCTCCATCGCTTTATTCTTTGTAAGTTATCAAACTAATGCTGAACCTGTTTTTGCAGTTAAAGCCGATATTTATAAATTGAAAAATGAAATAACAATTGATAGTAAAATTTCTGAAACACTAAATTCATTGACTCCAATTCACCAACCAATGCTATTAGCTCTATTAAACGAGAGTGCACAAATAGAAATAGGGGATAAAAAACAACTAACATCACTTGAGATAAAAGCAAACGAAGATGGATCGTTTTTCAATGCATCGATGAAGTTAAAAGATAAAACAGATGGCCAATGGCAATCGATAACGTCTTTTATGCCTAACATTCCCAGTGGTCAAGCTGTATATTTTAGCCGTACTTTTATCGATAGTGTTTGGTTGATAAAGTTAACCGGAACACGATATGAATCAGAAGAGCTGGGTCTAGCTAGTTTTAAAAAACAATAATAGTAATAGCTGAAGTGCTAGTAAGCACTTATTTTTCTACTGAGGTTTAGGCTTATATTGCTAGATATCTGGATCTTGGTTTTACTCCAATTTTTAAGATGTGTTATGTACTTATTAGTAATTATAATGCGCAGTTTATAATAAAAAGCCTCTGCGTAAGCAAAGGCTTGTGTTTTCTGCGAAGCCGGAAGCCCGTTTACCAAATCATCTCTACAAATTCAGGATGATCAATATACGGGTTACGATTTCCCTGAAATTCAAACGCTGCTTGGTTGCGGTCTAATTCCATTTGGCTAACAGGGTCGTTGTTATGCCACTTTAACAGCATAGCCACAACCCAGCTTTCAAATACTTGGGTACTGGTGCCATTAAGCACGTCATTACTAGCTGCGGTGTTATTTTGCCAAGCACCAATTACGTTTTGATAGCGGGTTGCCATGTAAAAATAAGCACGAGCAAAGTCACCTTTAAATTCATCAATAGGTTCAAATACAGTACCGTTGTAATTAATCGTATTACTTGCAGAGCCTAATTTATTGCCGTTGGTTGAGGTAAACGAAGCGCTTGCTACTTCACCGAACGGGAAGTTACTTCGCTTTGAATTTACATAGCCGTCAGTGGCGTAAATATGATGAACATCAGAATTCATTGGCTCAATAGTGCCGCCAAACCAACTTTTAGGGAACGAATGCTCCCGGTTATAACACCCGCCCTCACCACTGTAGTTGCCACATTGATCGCTAACGGCTGTGTATGTGTAGCTATCAGAGCCATTGGGCTTCTCGCTGTACATATCTAAAATACTATTATCGTTTTCAAAGTATTTATCACGCGCTGATGCGTCGTAAAAATTCCAAATAGCAGAATACCCTTGAGCATTATGATTATTAATAATGTTATAAAGCTCAGTTTTAAGCGTGTAACCCGATAAACCTTGGGTCGTCACATAGTAGCCGGTTGGCGTCGGTGTTGGCGTTGGCTCAGTGCTTCCTAATGAGAAAGCGGTAGCCTCGGTTGTTTGAAAACTAGCTCCACTGGCAAGCAATGTGCTTTCATTATTCAAGGCGTAGCTACCACTGCCATATGAACAGCAAATACCATCGCCATAGCTGTCATTAATAGTAAATGTATACTCACCATCGGCTACGCATAATTGTTCGGTATATTGGGTGTTTGCCGCATACCCACTTCCGCTTGCAACGACACCGGTTTGGTTGTGCGCTATTTGCCAGCTGGTTTCTTCGCCGTAGTTATCTGTGGTTAGGCTAAAAGTAAGGCTGTTATCTGCGCAGCTTGAAGAGCCACTGCTGTCATTGTTAGGCAAGAAGTTATCAACATAAACTAACTCGCTACCATCAAATCCCGTTGTATCATAAAAGCGTAAGCCGACATCAATGGTTTTACTACTATCAGCAGTGTAGCTGTAAGTTATGGTTTGCCATTGGTTGGTTTGTGCTGGATTTGAATAGCCTTGATAACCATCTATCAACAAACGCGCCTTAAGATGGCCTTCGGTATGATACACATCCACTGAGAACTCATAATTTTTCCCCATTTCAACTGCGACTTGCTGCAAAAAATCAGTATTGCTTTGTGTGCCTGTATTAACGCTAATCGCTGCTGCTTGTGAGCCTGTGCTTACGATTATGCTGTTGGCAGATACGTTAATACCACTATCAATCACTGTCCATGCATCTGGGGTGTTGCCACTGTATTGTTCAAAGTTGCCATTAACCACATTAGCCATCGCGGGTAATGAGGATAATAACAAGGTGCTCAAAAGTAATTTGTTTTTATATAGACCGTGTAACATAGGTGTTCCTATTTTATATTTTTGCGTAATATACATTAGATTATTAAAGTTACAAAATTGTTAAATTAAAATTTCATAAAAGACAATAAAACCCTTTTAGGTCTATTTCGCAGGTTTTTAAGTAACTTAATAACTAAATGGAATATCAAAGCAGATTCTATTCTTTTTTTATCTATGCTTAGGCGGCTATCCTGCATACTCAATTAACCTCAACAGAACTTTCTGAGTGAGGTGGCACTCATTTTAAACAATGTGAACAGACATTGTGTTTAACGTTCAGGGTTATGAGGAAAAATTCATGTTGTTAGGTCAACTCAATGCGCTAGCAAGTCCGCTTTCGCAAGAGCAAGTACAAAAGCTACAAGGTTTAGTGGCTGAGCTTAATCCAATTCAGCAAGCGTGGGTTAGCGGCTACTTAGCTGCTAATGCTAATTCTGCAGCGCTAGGCGCGCCAGCTTCAGGTGCGCCCGCAACCTCTGAGGCGGCAGCGTTGACCATTTTATATGGTTCGCAAACAGGTAATGCTAAAGCGGTGGCGACTAAACTTAAAGAGCAAGCTGAGTCTCGCGGCTTAGCAACAAAACTGGTTAGTATGTCAGATTACAAACCGACAGCCCTGAAAAAAGAAAAGTTTTTAACCGTGGTTGTATCGACTTACGGCGAGGGTGAGCCACCAGAAGATGCCGAAACACTGTATGAATTTTTAATTACTAAAAAAGCGCCAAAGCTTGATGGTGTCAAAGTTGCAGTATTAGGCTTAGGTGATTCTAGCTATGAATTTTTCTGTCAAACCGCTAAAGACTTTGAAGAGCGTTTAACTA
This sequence comes from Pseudoalteromonas sp. BSi20311, assembly GCF_000239875.1. Taxonomy (NCBI): domain Bacteria; kingdom Pseudomonadati; phylum Pseudomonadota; class Gammaproteobacteria; order Alteromonadales; family Pseudoalteromonadaceae; genus Pseudoalteromonas; species Pseudoalteromonas sp. BSi20311. The sequence goes on from NZ_BADU01000002.1 coordinate 39,018, forward strand.
AATTAGGCGCAGAGGTTATTCATCAACGTGCCGACCTAGACGTTGATTACGATGATGAAGCAGCCACTTGGATTGAAGGCGCACTAAATGCGTTTGAGCCAGATTTAAAAGCCCAGCAAAATGCCACAGGCGGTCAAGTTGTATCAATGCCATTTGGCGCGCCTACAGCAGCGGCTAGTCAGTACACAAAGCAAAATCCGTTTGCGGCAGAGCTAAGCTTAGTGCAAAAAATTACCGGTCGTGATTCAACCAAAGATGTACGCCATGTTGAAATTTCACTTGAAGGGTCAGACATTACCTATACACCTGGTGATTCATTAGGCATTTACTTTTTAAATGATGAAGTACGTGTAGATGAGCTACTAGCGCAAACGCAAATTGATCCTACTAGCCGCGTTAAACTTGGCGATGAAGAACTCAGCGTACGTGATGCCTTAATTGAAAAACTAGAGCTAACACAATCCTACCCTGGCTTTGTTGAAAAGTATGCCACCGCTACAGGCACGCCTGAGCTGCTTAAACTAGTAGAAGATAAAGGCGCAATGCGCGAATACATTGAGCCTCGCCAAATCTTTGATGTGGTTGCACAAAACCCAGCTAAATTAGAAGCGCAAACACTAGTTGATTGCCTGCGTAAATTACAAGCACGTTTATATTCAATTGCTTCTAGCCAAGCAGAGGTTGAAGATGAGGTGCATTTAACTATTGCATTAGTTGAGTTTGAAGCGTTTGGTACAGAGCATTTAGGTGGTTGTTCAGGGTATTTAGCACGCCGCGCTGAAGAAGGCTGTAAAGTAAAAGTGTTCAGTGAACATAATGATAACTTCCGCTTACCAGTAAACGATGACACACCGATTATTATGGTTGGACCAGGTACTGGTATTGCGCCATTTCGCGCCTTTTTACAAGAGCGTGATGCACGAGAAGCAACAGGTAAAAACTGGCTATTTTTTGGTAACCCACACTTTACTCAAGACTTCTTGTACCAAGTAGAAATTCAAGGGTACTTAAAGTCAGGTTTACTAAGTAAGGTTGATGTGGCGTTTAGTCGTGACCAAGCAGAAAAAGTTTATGTACAAGATAAGTTACGTAAAAACTCAAAAGAAGTGTTTGATTGGTTAGAAGCGGGTGCTCATTTTTATGTGTGTGGCGATGCAAACCGCATGGCAAAGGATGTACATAATGCCTTAGTTGATATCATTAGCGAAAACACTGGTAAAAGCTATGAAGATGCAGAGCTTTATTTAAAAGACTTACGAAGCGCAAATCGCTATCAGAAAGACGTGTACTAAGTACACATTGCTTACTTTATAACAAAGCAACGCTAACAGCCGTCACTGTAACAAATTTAGGATTAAACATGAGCGAACAAGATAAAAACGTAAAGCTTTCTGATAACGAGCGTTTGAAAAGAGAAAGCAACTTTTTACGTGGCACCATAGAGCAAGATTTAAAAGACGAGATCACCGGTGGTTTTACCGCTGATAATTTTCAGTTAATTCGTTTTCACGGCATGTACCAGCAAGATGACCGCGATATACGTCCTGAACGTGCTAAACAAAAGCTAGAACCACTGCATAATGTGATGCTACGCGCACGTATGCCTGGCGGTATCATTAAGCCAGAGCAATGGCTAGCAATTGATAAGTTTGCTGGTGATAAAACCAGTTATGGCAGTATTCGTTTAACTACTCGCCAGACATTTCAGTTTCATGGTGTATTAAAACCCGAAATTAAAGGTATGCACCAATTACTTAATAGCGTGGGTATTGATTCAATTGCCACCGCCGGTGACGTGAACCGTAATGTGTTATGTACTACCAATCCGGTTGAGTCTGAGTTACATCAAGAGGCCTATGAGTGGGCGGCAAAAATCTCTGAGCACTTATTACCTAAAACGAAGGCATACGCTGAAATTTGGCTTAATGGCGAAAAGTCTGAAACCACAGAAGAGCCTATTTTAGGTTCAACGTATTTACCGCGTAAGTTTAAAACCACAGTGACGATCCCACCTAATAATGAGGTGGACGTACATGCTAACGATTTAAACTTTGTGGCGATTGCTGAGGGTGGCAAACTGGTTGGTTTTAACGTACTTGTGGGTGGTGGTTTGGCTATGACCCATGGCGATACAGCAACCTATCCACGTAAAGCGGACGACTTTGGCTTTATTAGCCTAGAAGACACGTTAAAAATTGCTGAGCACGTGGTATCTGTTCAGCGTGATTGGGGTAACCGCTCAAATCGTAAAAATGCAAAAACTAAATACACTCTCGATCGTGTTGGCACTGAAGTATTTAAGGCCGAAGTTGAAAAACGCGCAGGCGTGAGCTTTGCACCAAGCCGCCCTTATGAGTTTACTCACCGAGGGGATCGTATTGGTTGGGTCGAGGGCATTGATGGTAAGCACCACTTAACCCTGTTTATTCAAAGTGGTCGTATTTTAGACTACCCTGATAAGCCGCTTAAAACAGGGTGTCGCAAAATTGCAGAAATTCATCAAGGTGATTTTCGCATGACGGCAAATCAAAACTTAATTATTGCCGGTGTACCGGCCGATCAAAAAGCAGTCATTGAAGAAATAGCCCGTAACCATGGTTTGATTGACGATAAAGACACTGAACAACGCAAAAATTCAATGGCGTGTGTGGCATTACCAACCTGCCCATTAGCCATGGCCGAAGCTGAGCGTTACTTACCGAGTTTAATTGAAAAAATAGAAGGCTTATTAACCAAGCATGGGGTGCCAAATGACAGCATTATTATGCGTGTGGTTGGTTGCCCGAATGGCTGTGGTCGTGCCATGCTAGCAGAAGCTGGATTGGTCGGCAAAGGCCCTGGTAAGTATAACGTTTATCTAGGGGGTAACACTGAGGGCACGCGTATTCCTAAGCTTTACCTTGAAAACGTTGGCGAAGAGGTTTACTTAGAAGCATTCGATAAACTCATTGGGCAATGGGTTAGTGAACGTAATGGTGGCGAGTGTTTTGGTGATTTTGTTATTCGCAAAGGTATTGTTGCAGAAGTAAAAGTATCTGTTACCGATTTTTACGCATAATTTAAAAGCAGCGCAAAGCGCTGGTGAGGTTTAAAGTTGACCATGAGTGAATTTAAAAACATATTACAGCTAGATAAGCAAAGCCAACAGGCGATGTTAGCTGATGCGAACGGTTTGCTGGCTGACATGAGCGCAGAGCAGCGCGTTGCATGGGCGCTAGAGCACTTGCCTGACACCGCGTTTTTATCATCGAGTTTTGGTATTCAAGCCGCAGTAATGTTGCATTTAATGACATCACAGCGCCCCGATATACCTGTGGTATTAACAGATACTGGCTACTTATTTCCAGAAACCTATCAGTTTATAGAGCAAATGACTTCGCAGTTATCACTTAACTTAAAAGTGTATAAAGCGCAGCTCAGCCCTGCATGGCAAGAAGCTAAATTTGGAAAATTATGGGAGCTAGGTGAGGCAGGCATTAAGCAATACAATCAGCTTAATAAAGTAGAGCCCATGACACGCGCTTTAAAGGAGCTGAATGCGAGCACTTGGTTTAGTGGTCTACGTCGAGATCAATCCTCAAGCCGTGCTGAAAAGCAAGTACTAGAAATAAGTCGAGGTACGGTAAAAGTGTACCCCATTATTGAATGGAATAATCGCGATGTATATCAATACCTAACAAAGCATAATTTGCCATACCACCCATTATGGGAGCAAGGCTATGTGTCGATGGGGGATGTACATACTACGCGCAAGTTAGAGCCGGGTATGAGTGAAGAGGAAACCCGCTTTTTTGGTTTGAACCGTGAGTGTGGCTTACATATTGATGGTGATGGAATTTAATTACTTTATTATTCAAAGCTATAAAATAAAAAAACGCAGCCTTTGCTGCGTTTTTTATTGTTTAATATTTGCTGAATTGATTCTTTTTTATTATATTGGTTGTGATGATGGATTAAACACACAGCAGGAACGCTATGAAATACTTCACCTATTTAGCAATGTCAGTGATGATAATTTCTGTTACCTTATTGTTTTTTATTAAAAAACCCAATGGCCAGCCTTGGCTAAGTACCTCTGTTATTTACAGTGAATCAATAGAGATTAAAGATGAAATGGTAGCGCTTTCATCTGGTGCGTTAGATAGCATTACCTTAGCAATTACCACCGCGAGTGAAAAAATCACTGGTGCTACTTTTGAGCTAGAAAATCCTAAGCCAATTTATAAATGGCAAGACGGGCAAGGACAGTGGCATTTCTCAGATGTACCAAACAAAAATGGTAAAAGCGAAGTGGTAAAGCTTAATCCCGCCGATATCAATGTTGTGGTTGCAGAAGATACCGCCATTTTGAGTGGCAGTGCTAAATCAGCAGCACTGCCTTTTCCTCAGCGAGCGCCTGAGATATATAACAGTGAATCAATTAATAAACTGTTTGAAGATGCTGAAAAAGCCAAAAAGAGAATAGAGCAACGCAGTAAAGAGGTCGAAAGTTTTAGCGGCTTTTAGTTTTGGGGTGTTTTTGCTGTGTCTTCAAATAACGCTTTTCTGCTTCCATTAATAATATGGTTAAGTAGATTTTAGTAGGCAATGATAAAAGCACGCCAATTGCAATACAGGCAGCTGCAGTAATAATACCTTTAATGCCGTACTGGTTGGTAAAGTAGCTCGATACAATTAAACCATGGCCTGTCACTATTAAGCATAACCCAAGCAAAATCGATGTTTTAAGTAGTCTAATTATTACAATTGAAGACATAACGGCCTCTGCGCAGCGTGTCTTCTTAGTGTATGGAGTCTTTATAAAGCGATATTGATTTAGCGCAAGCATCCATTAATAATATAAAAAAGCCCAGCTCATTACTGAGCTGGGCTGCATTTTCGTTTTAAGTTGTTAGTCGAGCATATTGCGTAGTACGTACTGCAAAATACCACCATGTTTGTAGTAGTCCCACTCTTTCGGAGTATCAATACGCACATCGGCACTAAAGCTAACTTGTTTACCTTCACTGTTAGTGGCAATAACACTGACTTCGTCGGTTTTATCGTATAACCCTTGAATATCAAATTGTTCTTGCCCAGTTAAGCCTAGTGACTCATGGCTTTCACCTTCTTTAAATTGTAAAGGAAGTACGCCCATACCAATTAAATTAGAGCGGTGAATACGCTCATAGCTTTGTGCTATCACAGCTTTAATACCGAGTAATAATGAGCCTTTTGCAGCCCAATCTCGTGAGGAGCCGGTACCATATTCTTTACCTGCTAGAACCACTAAGGGTGTTCCACTTTCTTGATATGCCATTGCCGCATCATAAATACTTTCTAGCTTATCGTCAGGTTGAGTACGCGTTACACCACCCTCGGTTCCGGGAGCTAGTAAGTTTTTAAGGCGCACATTTGCGAACGTCCCGCGCATCATTACTTCGTGATTACCACGGCGAGAACCATAAGAGTTAAATTGTGCTTTTTCAACCCCATTTTCTTGGAGGTAAAGCCCTGCGGGTGCCTCTGCCTTAATTGCACCTGCTGGTGAAATATGATCGGTAGTCACCGAGTCACCTAGTTTAGCTAGACAACGCGCACCCTCAATAGTTGGAATGCCCGGTGGTTCAACACTCATACCATCAAAGAAAGGGGCTTTTTTAATATAAGTCGAAGCACTGTCCCAATCGTAAAGTTTACCATCAGGTATTTGAATTTTTTGCCAGCGACTGTCGCCATCGTAAACATTGGCGTAGCTTTTTTCGAACATCTCTTTAGTTACCGTACTTTTTACTAGTTCACTTACTTCTTTAACGCTCGGCCAAATATTTTTAAGGTAAATATCGTTACCATGCTTATCTTGCGCGAGTGGCTCGTTGTACACATCAATATCGGTTCTACCCGCTATGGCATAGGCAACCACTAAAGGAGGCGACGCTAAAAAGTTCATTTTAACATCTTGATGTATGCGCCCCTCAAAGTTACGGTTACCCGATAAAATTGAGCTTACAACTAATTTATGCTTTTGAATCGCCTCACTAATTTCATCGGCTAGTGGACCTGAATTACCAATACATGTGGTACAGCCATAACCAACTAAATTAAAGCCGAGTGCATCTAGGTCATCCATCAACCCTGCCTTTTCAAGGTAATCGGTGACCACTTGCGAACCTGGCGCAAGTGAGGTTTTAACCCAAGGTTTTACGTTGATACCTAATTGACGTGCTTTTTGCGCTACTAAACCAGCAGCTAAAATAACACTTGGATTAGATGTGTTTGTACAGCTAGTGATTGCAGCAATAACACAGGCACCGTCATTTAACTCAAATTCTTCCCCATTAAAGTTTACTTTTGCTGCGCCCATAAACTGCGCTTCATCGGTAGGCTCATCAGGGTTGGTAGTAGGGCCTTCACTTTCAATGCGAGCTTGCTCTTCGTCACTTTTATCACGTTTAGCCATACGCTCGTCTTGGAAATCTTTTAAATGCTGACCAATAACATCGCCCGCTTTGTCCAGAGTAATTCTGTCTTGCGGACGTTTTGGGCCTGCAAGGCTAGGCACAACATCATCTAAAGTTAGCTCTAGCTTATCGGTATAATGTGCTTCGTCGCCATCGTTACGCCATAAGCCTTGGTGTTTAGCGTAATCTTCAATCAGTTTAAGCTGCTTCTCATCACGATTAGTTAAGCGTAAGTAATTAATCGTTTCATCATCAATAGGGAAAATACCACAGGTTGCGCCATACTCTGGCGCCATATTAGCGATAGTTGCTCTATCGGCAAGTGGTAAGTCGGCAAGGCCGTCACCATAAAATTCAACAAACTTACCTACCACACCGTGGTTACGCAGCATTTCAGTAACGGTAAGTACTAAATCGGTTGCTGTAGTGCCTTCAGGTAAGCGACCATTTAATTTAACACCCACAACCTGTGGAATGAGCAAGCTAATAGGTTGACCAAGCATGGCGGCTTCGGCTTCAATACCGCCTACACCCCAGCCAAGTACGCCTAAACCATTAATCATCGTTGTATGAGAATCCGTACCGACTAGTGTATCTGGGTAGGCTAATGATTTGCCGTTTTTTGTATCATTAAATACTACACGAGCTAAATATTCTAAATTAACTTGGTGAACTATACCGGTTGCAGGTGGTACAACTTTTAAGTTATCAAATGCGGTTTGTCCCCAACGTAAAAATTCGTAACGCTCTTTGTTACGCTCATATTCTAATTTTGAATTTAAGTCGAATGAGCCATCTTTACCGTAACCATCTACTTGCACCGAGTGATCGATTACCAACTCTGCAGGAGAAAGCGGGTTTATTTTTGCAGGATCACCACCGAGCTTTTCCATTGCATCGCGCATGGCGGCTAAATCAACAATTGCAGGGACACCAGTGAAATCTTGCATTACTACGCGGGCTGGAGTAAACGCCACCTCGGCAGAGGGCTTCGCTTTTGGATCCCAATCTAAAAGTGCCTGAATATCTTGCTCTTTAATATTCACACCATCTTCGTTACGCAGTAAGTTTTCTAGTAATACTTTTAACGAAAAAGGCAGGCGTTTGGCTTTGTCGCCAAGCCCCATAAGCGAGTTGATATGATATTGCTCGCCATTGATAGTGAGCTGTTGTTGGGTGTCGAAACTATTTTTCATTATTTGTCCCTTCAATAAATTAGATTAATATTCTTGTAAAAGTGACCTCTGTAGTGATTTGCAAAGTGTGTACCATGATAAAAAATACCATGTGGTGTAATTTATTTTGGCCTTTATTAAATTAGAGATGAAGGCCAAAAGTTAAAATTCAAGGGATACTCTGAGTAATAATTGGCCACAAAACTAAACTCAAAAAAGTGCTATTTAAAGTAATCCTGTTGTTTTAAATGGAAACTTAAATACACCAATGCAATCGCAATTATGGTGACTGCAATAGGCATAAGAATAGCGCTAATACCAAACAAGTTGATGCTATTAATAATCATAAAATTATAGTATTGCTGAGCTAAAATCGCTGCCAAAGAGATTATTAATGTTATTGTGGCTAGTGACTTTTTGAATAACAAAAGTACGCATCCTAATGCGCCGCCAAATACCGCAATAGCAAACGCTAAAGTAGCCCATAGAGGTTGGCTGTTATAAGCAAGTTGTTGTTCTTCAGGTAGTTTACTTATCATCTCTGGAGAGAGAAACAGCTGCATGACAAATGCAAGAATACCTAATATGTTCCATAATAAGGCAGTAATAAGTACGGGTTTTATCCAGCGGTTTGAGGTGTTTTCTGACATGTAAGCATCTATTTTTTATTATTGGTATTCTATTAAAGAATAAAAAAGCCAGTGATGCAAACTGGCTTTTAATAACACATATAACTTAAGCAAATGTTAGCCAAATGAAATAGGGCGACGACCCGTTTTTTCATCAACTTTAGGCTTTTTAGTGCGTTTGCGTTTATTTTTAGCCGGCTCTGTTGTTGCTACTGGCGCGGCTTTTTCTGCTGTAACTGTTTCATCAATAACTGGACGTTCTGCTGGAGTGGCATCTTCACTTAACGTTAATTGAAACAACTCGCCATCAAATGCAAGTACATCACCGCTGTATAATTTTTTCCGTTTGATTGTACAAATTTCATGGTTAACACCGACATAGCCTTCGCTAATTAGGTTTTTTGCTTGACCACCACCTTCAACAAGATCTAATACCTTTAATAATTTGCACAGCTCTATAGGCTCTTCTTCTAACTCAACTTCTATATATTCTTCGTTCATCATGTTTCTCAGTGGGGGTGGTATTAGCTGTAGTATAAAGGCTCAGTGGCTATTTTGCACCAAAGTGAGCTTGTTAGGTGAGTTGATTATGTGATTTTTTATGAAACTTTTTATCTCTTTTTATAGTCTTTAAAAAAACTGAAGTAATTCAGGGTTAAGCTTCACGCGAAAAAAATTACACATTGGCGCGCTAGTTGCCAATATCGGCCGTATAAGAGATTGAATATAAATAATGGAGTAAAACATGGGCATAAGATTAGCGATGAAAAAAGAGCTAATGGGCTTAGAGCATTCAGATCTGTTAACCGCTGATGATGTAAGAGCGCATCTAGCACAACAGGTAAAAGAAGACACTGAACGTGGCTTTTCAGTTATCTCTAAGTTTAACGATACCCATAGCCAGCTAACTAGCGGGCTTAAAACCAAACAAAGTGAGCTAGTATTTGAGCGTCATCGGTTATTTAATGAAGTGCTGTACAAACGTCAGAGTGTCGATGCATGGCTAAATAACCAGACTTCAGGTTAAACAGCCAAATAAATTAAGTTGCGATTTTAAATCACTCCTTTAGACTACACTTGTAATCAACGGGGGTGATAATGAAAAATGGAATTTTAGCGTGTGCACTCATGCTATTGTTGAGTGCATGCCAACAGCCTACAGTGTATATATTTAGTAAAGGTTTATCGGACTCACAGCGCCAGCAGTTAGAGGCCGCACTCAAAACACAATCCCTACCTTACGAATATGTTGAACACGACATCCCTCGGGAATTTGGCGTAGCTACTTTACTATTATCAAATGATAGAATTTTACGCCAAGAAACAGAGCAGTTAGCTACTATTATGCAGGGGTTAGGTTATCAACCCGAAATTAGCTACACCACACGCGCAAATCACTTTTATGGTGATGGTAATATTGGCTTTTATCTAAAAAATACTAATGCGGATGACGCTTTTACCATGCCTTCTCGGTTGCGAACAACCCAGTGCGAAAAAGGTGAGTTTAATGACCTAGCCGTAACCTTTACTGATCAACATGCTGAGTTCACATTAATCAGCGGCGCAAAAGTCACATTGAAATGGGAATATTTATACGGCTATTTGGTTATTTACTACAGCAATTATTCACAAACCTACACTCACTCACAGCCATTGGTTGAGACTCCTTTTGGCGACAAACCATCAGACACATATACCATAACAGCTCATGTAAATAAGCCAGGCTGGCTTAATTGCTCAATGCAGGTTGTTTATATGGATTAAGTTAACTGTTAACCGTGCTCTTCTATATGCTCCGAGAGTTTTGCAATGCGCAGGCTCATACCTTCAATAATACGGTCTTTAATTTTTTCGCGTATGACATTAGGTAGGCGGGTGAGAGCATCGGCAGTAATAGCCAGTACTATGGCGCTTTCTTTGGCGCGTGCATTAATACTGCGCTCTCGGTTATTAATAAATGCACCTTCACCAATAAATTCGCCAGGCTCTATACTACCCAGTTCCAGCAGGTGATTGTGTTTAAACACCATTAAAGATCCACTGAGCACAATAAACAGTCGCTTGTCATTATCAAATTCTTTAAATAAAAACTGATTTTTATTTATTAAATAAAGTAAACCAAATGACTCAAGCAAAATCTGGCGCTCATTGAGTGTGAATTCTTTAAAAAAATCTAAGCGATTTATAATTTCCATTTGCTTAAACAAAGGGATGTTTTCAATTAACTTCATTAATAACCTAGGACGCTAGTCTTATAAAATATCAGCTAATATTGCGCTCTTTTAATTTTCGGGTCAACGTATTGCGACCCCAACCAATTTTTACTGCGGCTTCTTGTTTATGGCCAGAACAATTAGCGAGGGCTGTTTTGATTAAGCGGGTTTCTAGCTGGGCTTGAATATCCGGCCAAATATTTTCTTTACCTTGTTTAAATTCTTGATTAAGCCACTGCTGAAATGAATCTAGCCAATCGCCTTCTTGGGTTGCGGCGGCATTATCAATAATTTCAGGAGGTAAATCTTGCTCGCCAATCAGCTCTCCAGGCGCCATAACGGTTAACCAGCGGCAGGTGTTTTCAAGTTGACGAACATTCCCAGGCCAATTAAATAAACACAGTTGCTTAATCGCTTTAGGGCTTAATACTTTGCTATCTACTTGCAGGTCTTTTGCACTTTTATGTAAAAAGTGTAGCGCTAAGCGCTCTATATCTTCGGGACGCTCGCGTAAAGCAGGTAAACGCAGGCGAACCACGTTTAAACGATGAAATAAATCATCCCTAAACTTACCTTGTTTTACCAGCTCTTCTAAATTTTGATGGGTGGCAGCAATAATGCGTACATCTACTTTTATACTTTGATGACCCCCCACGCGATAAAATTCGCCATCGGCTAATACGCGTAATAAGCGGGTTTGTACATCCAGTGGCATATCACCGATTTCATCCAAAAATAAGGTACCGCCATTAGCTTGTTCAAAGCGGCCTTTACGCACGCTATCGGCCCCGGTAAAAGCGCCTTTTTCATGGCCAAATAATTCAGACTCAACTAACTCTTTAGGAATAGCCGCCATATTAAGGGCAATAAATTGATTTTCTTTACGCGGGCTGTGGTTATGCAAAGCGCTGGCAACCAGCTCTTTACCAGTACCTGACTCACCGTTGATGAGTACGCTCATACTTGATGCTGACAGCTTACCTATAGCACGAAACACTTCCTGCATAGCCGGGGCTTCGCCAATAATATGGGCACTTTTTGGCGGGGCGGTTTTTCGTTTGGTTTTTTTGGTCGAATTAGCACGATAGGCGCTTTCCACCAGTGCAACCGCTTCATTTAAATCAAACGGTTTAGCTAAGTACTCAAATGCGCCTTTTTGGAATGCATTAACGGCTGAATCAAGGTCTGAGTGGGCGGTCATAATGATCACAGGTAGCCCTGGCGTTTGCTCTGCTATTAGCTCAAGTAATGCCATACCGTCCATGCCAGGCATTCGTACATCGGAAATTAATACGCTAGGTTGACTAAATTTTAGCGCGTTAAGTACATTTTGCGCATCTGCAAAACTTTCTACTTCAAACCCTGCGCGAGTCAGTGCTTTTTCTAGTACAAAGCGAATTGAGGCATCATCATCTACAAGCCAAGCTGTTTTCATGCAAACTCCAAAGTATTAATCTGTAAACGGCAGATAAATATTAAATTCAGTATGTCCCGGCCAACTATCACATTCGATATAGCCGTCATGTTGATCAATCAAGGTTTGCGCTATAGATAATCCAAGTCCTGAGCCACCTTCTTTATTGGTGGTCATAGGGTAAAATAAGGTGTCGCGTAAATTGGCATCAATACCCGGGCCGTTATCCATGACTTGAATAAGCAGTGCCTTTTTAGGGGCTTTGCCAGGACGACGATGCTGGTAATTAATCCGCGTTTTTATTTTTATTTCGCCACCATCTACCAATGCTTGTTGTGCATTACGCACAATGTTTAGCACTACTTGTTGAACTTTGCTCTGATCAATATAAACATCAGGAATACTCGGGTCGTAGTCTTTAACTAACCTAATATCGCGGTTGTTATCTAAGGTACTGAGTTTTACAACCGACTCTAATGTTTGATGTATATTGCCATACGATTTTTGCGGTAGCTGATTAGGCCCAAGGAGCCTATCAACTAATTCACGTAATCGATCGGCTTGTTCAATTATCAGTTCTGCACATTGATCTCTTTCTTGCTGATCACCTTCATACTGCAATAATTGCGCCGCCCCGCGAATTCCACCCAGTGGGTTTTTAATTTCATGGGCTAAACCGCGAATTAAGTTGCGTGCAGCTTGGTATTGATGCATTTGATTTGAGACTTGATCGTGCTTTATTTCGTCATCAGTTTGTCGACATTCAAATAAAATATAAAAGGTATCGTTATGCTTTATTCGTCGTGTGCTGACCGCTAACTTTGCATGGCGAGAATCGATAAACACCACGTCAGCTCTATGCTGGTGGCAGTCTACACCATCAACTAACGAATACTGTGCAATACGTTTTAAGTCGATAGAGTGGTAATTGAATAAGTCGTCGAACGCTTGCCCGAGTAGGCGCTTTTCGCCTAAACCAAGTAATTCACTAGCACTGGTGTTGGCGTAAATAAGCGTAAAGCTTTCATCAAGTAACATCAGGGCGGTGGTTTGGTTTTGCCAAATTATATTTAGTAGCTCTGGGCTAAAATGTGTCTTATTAATCATTATTGCACCATTTTAGTGCGCCTGGGGAGGTAGGCAAGGTTTTTAGTAAAATATACGCTAATTATACGTATTTAACTGCAATTACCGACCTATATTAAGGCCTTTACGATGCATAAAAAATACACTTTCAGGGCTAGTTGCAATTACTTGGTTTTGTTTATTATAAAGTTTAACTTGCAGTGTATGTTGGCCGCGTTCTACATCTCTTAACGCCAGGGTGGTGGTATCACTGGGTTCACCAATAGCAATGCCATTTAAAAACAAGCCAATAGTAAATCCAGCTTCAAAGCGAGGAGCGATCTGAGTTGAAACGTACACTGAACCGGTGTTTTCTCTTATAGTTTGGTTGGGCTCTGGTGATGTAATACTAATTTTAAACTTGACCGCTGTTTTAGTCGGTGAAGTATCAAGAATGTCAGTATTTGTTGCAGGCATGTTTAAGTGTTGGCTGGTGAGCTTAACCTCCTTGGCGCCAGGTTGAGGGGTATCTGAAAAAACCAGCACACCATTTTTGTCTTTCCATGCATAAATTTTTTTATTGCTTGCATGGCTATTAACACTTAACACTAAAGCTATTAATAGCAACAAAACCTTACCTACCATCCTGCCACCCTGCATTGTTTAAACTTACTTCACTTTAGTGTAGAACCGTTAAATTTGCCATAAAAAAAGCCCGCAAAGCGGGCTTAAAACACACATTATTTATCGGTTAATAAATTAACAGCTGTAGTACATTTCAAACTCAACTGGGTGAGTCGTCATGTTAAGTTTTTCAACTTCTTTTGACTTAAGTGCAATGTAAGCATCAATTAGGTCATTAGTGAATACGCCACCTTGGTTTAAGAACTCACGGTCTGCATCTAATGCTGCTAGTGCTTCATCTAGTGATGCTGCCACAGTTGGAATTTCTGCTGCTTCTTCAGCTGGTAAGTCATATAAATCCTTATCCATGGCATCGCCAGGGTGGATTTTGTTTTTAATTCCGTCAAGGCCAGCCATAAGCATTGCAGAGAAAGCAAGGTATGGGTTAGCAGTTGGATCTGGGAAGCGTACTTCAATACGGCGACCTTTTGCAGATGGAACCACTGGAATACGGATTGACGCTGAACGGTTACGTGCAGAGTATGCAAGCATTACCGGTGCTTCAAAGCCAGGCACTAAACGTTTATACGAGTTAGTTGACGCGTTAGCAAAAGCGTTGATTGCTTTAGCATGTTTGATGATACCGCCAATGTAGTAAAGCGCGTCTTCAGAAAGGCCGCCGTACTTATCACCTGCGAATAAGTTTACGCCGTCTTTAGCTAAAGATTGGTGACAGTGCATACCAGAACCGTTATCACCAACAACAGGCTTAGGCATAAAGGTTGCTGTCTTTCCGTATAAATGAGCCATGTTATGGATAACATATTTCATTTCTTGGATTTCATCTGCTTTTAAAACCATAGTGTTAAAGCGAGTTGCGATTTCATTCTGACCGGCAGTCGCCACTTCGTGGTGATGCGCTTCAACAACTTGGCCCATTTCTTCTAACACTAAACATGTTGCAGAGCGCCAATCTTGGAAGTCATCTACTGGTGCAACTGGGAAGTAACCGCCTTTAACACCTGGACGGTGGCCTGTGTTGCCATCTGCATATTCTTTATCTGAGTTCCAAGCTGCTTGCTTAGAATCAATTTTATACATTGAACCTGACATGTCAGATTTGTATTTAACGTCGTCAAATACGAAAAATTCTGGTTCTGGACCGAATAAAACGGTGTCAGCAATACCGGTAGAACGCATGTACTCTTCAGCGCGTTTAGCTACTGAGCGAGGGTCGCGCTCATAACCTTGTAATGTAGAAGGCTCAACCACGTCACAACGAACGATAAGTGTTGTTTCTTCTGTGAAAGGGTCAAGCTTGATTGAATCTGCATCAGGTAGTAATACCATGTCTGATTCATTAATGCCTTTCCAGCCAGCAATTGAAGAACCGTCGAACATTTTTCCATCTTCAAAAAAATCTTCATCAACTTGATGATGAGGAATAGAAACATGTTGCTCTTTACCTTTTGTGTCAGTAAAGCGTAAATCAATGAACTTAACGTCATTTTCTTTAATAAAATCTAAAACCGATTGTGACATGTGTCCTCCAACTATTGGGTTTTATTATTGCTGCTTAGATACTTTAAATACCTATAAGCTGATTTTGTGCCACTATTATAATTTGTTGTTTTTTATGTGAAAATATATAAACAGTATAAAGGCGGCATAGATTAAGCACTGTTTTGGTGCGTAATAATTCCAAAACGGTGCAACATTTACAGGGTTATAATTGCTTGCAAATTAATCACCTTAGACTAACACAAAGAAAATGCAAAATACGCAGTAAAGTCGCTTTAAATTAATCCAAAACCACCTTTTGAGATTAATTTATAAAAATTAATCATCAAAATTAATTTTTTTAAAACAAAGAGTTAATTATTTTATTGCGAAAGTTTGAAATTTTATTTTGGATAAACTTTCATCCATTCCATTTATAGGGGATAATATGCGCCCTTTTAAATCCTATGCTGGGACATCTCGTGAAAGCGCAGGTGAGAACGTATAGCCCCTGCAGGATCAATGAGATTCAATTTCTCTGAGTGAACATATGAGTATCGAAAAGTTAAGAAATATAGCAATTATCGCCCACGTTGACCACGGTAAAACAACACTGGTTGATAAACTACTTGAGCAATCAGGTACATTAGAAACACGCGGCGGTAATGAAGAGCGCGTGATGGATTCAAACGACATTGAAAAAGAACGTGGTATTACCATTTTAGCGAAAAACACCGCTATCTCTTGGAATGATTACCATATCAATATCGTAGATACTCCTGGACACGCCGACTTCGGTGGTGAAGTTGAACGCGTACTTTCGATGGCTGACTCAGTACTACTACTTGTTGACGCTCAAGAAGGCCCAATGCCACAAACGCGTTTCGTAACGCAAAAGGCATTCGCGCAAGGCTTAAAGCCAATCGTTGTTATCAATAAAATTGATAAGCCAGGTGCTCGCCCTGATTGGGTTATGGATCAAATCTTTGATTTATTCGACAATCTAGGCGCAACTGATGAACAGTTAGACTTTAAAGTAATCTACGCATCAGCAATCAATGGTTGGGCTACATTAGATTTAGACGAAGCATCAGATAACATGGAACCTATGTTCAAGATGATCGTTGACGAAGTATCACCACCGGATGCAGATCCTGAAGGTGACTTCCAAATGCAGATTTCACAGCTTGATTACAACTCTTATAAAGGTGTAATTGGCATTGGTCGTATCAAACGCGGTTCAGTTGTACCTAACCAACAAGTTACGATTATTAGCGCTGACGGGTCTAAACGTAACGGTAAAATTGGTTCAGTACAAAGCTACTTAGGTCTTGAACGTATTGAAACTGATAAAGCTTACGCTGGTAACATCGTAACGGTAACGGGTCTTGGCGAGCTTAAGATTTCAGATACGCTTTGTTGTCCTAACAACGTTGAAGCATTACCTCCATTAAGTGTTGATGAGCCAACAGTAACGATGACGTTCTCTGTAAATAACTCACCTTTCTGTGGTAAAGAAGGTAAGTTTGTAACATCACGTAACATTCGTGAGCGTTTAGACAAAGAATTAGTACACAACGTTGCACTTCGCGTTGCAGATACAGATAACCCAGATAGCTTCCGTGTATCGGGTCGTGGTGAATTACACCTAGGTATCTTAATCGAGAACATGCGTCGTGAAGGTTATGAGTTAGCTGTATCTCGTCCAGAAGTTATCTTACGTACTGTTGATGGTGTGTTAGAAGAACCGTATGAAACACTAACTATTGACTGTGAAGAAGCGCACCAGGGTTCTATCATGGAGCAAATTGGTCTTCGTAAAGGTGAACTTACTGACATGGCCCCAGATGGTAAAGGCCGTATGCGTTTGGACTTTATGATCCCAAGCCGTGGCTTAATCGGTTTCCAAACTGAGTTCATGACATTAACGTCGGGTTCTGGTTTACTTTACCATACGTTCGATCACTACGGTCCGCACAAAGGTGGCGAGCTAGGTGTTCGTAAGAACGGCGTAATGATTGCAAACGCAACAGGTAAAGCACTTACTAACGCATTATTTAACTTACAAGAGCGCGGCCGTTTATTTATCGGTCACGGTGTTGAAGTTTATGAAGGTATGGTTATCGGTATTCATAGCCGTGATAACGACCTTACAGTTAACGCGCTTAAAGGTAAGCAACTTACTAACGTTCGTGCATCTGGTACAGATGAAGCACAAACACTTACACCAGCACTTAACTATTCACTTGAGCAAGCGCTTGAGTTTATTGCTGATGATGAGTTAGTAGAAGTTACACCTGAGAACATTCGTATTCGTAAGCGTCATTTAACTGAAAATGAGCGTAAACGTGCGGGTCGTGCTCCTAAGTCATAATCTATTAATTTAGAACAATGATTTTAAAAGCCGCTGTATTGCAAAATACAGCGGCTTTTTTGTGTTTGAAAACAAGCGCTGTTAGCTATAAGTCGTCAGCTGTCAGATTAGAACAGTGTTATTGGGTAGCTTGGTTGTTAATATGGCTATTGGGTGAAAGCCGCTAGACTTTATAAACCATGCAATACAATCTTTTCATCTAAAAGCGCAGCGCCTCTATCCGCTTTGTAGATAATTTACTTAAAAAATCTTTATACAAAGAGAAGAGAATGAGAAGTAAAAGAGTAAGAGCTAAAACAACTGATAATGTAAAACCCCTATTTTTTTTGGTTTCGTTGCGCTCAACCCAACAAAAAGGCCAGTTCGCTAACTTCATCACTTTTTCGGTAGTAGAGTGATTTTTCCAAACACATCAGCATCTATATAGCCAAGGTTGCGACTGCCGTTAACAGGCTGTACTTCATGTGAACCCATGAAGTGCTCACGAACTTTACTGCCGTCGTTATCGCAATATGCGAGCATAAAGCCGACTACTTGCTTTGGCGTTAATTTAAGCGGAGTGTTTTGTGCGCCTTGTTGGAAATCGTTTGGGTAGAGTTTTATCGCCACTTCCCACGTGATGTTATAGGGCGCAGTGGTATTGCGTTTCCAGTTACTAACTAAGTGGTCGGTATATAAATGCGCTTTTTTATCAGGCCCATAATCGGCTGCTTGGTTATCAAGGCCAATATGATAGGCAAACGCGGTATGATTAAACTGATGATTACCACCCGATGCGTCACTATCTATAAACACTTCTAAGGCATCATCGTCCCAGTATTTATCCGTTGGATCTGGGTGAGTATCAATAAGCACATCATCACTAATGTCTGCTTGTAAATACAAGTAGTTTTCATCCCACAAAAGACGATAGCGACCTTTAAAGTCAACATCTGATGAGGGAAGTGTACCATCCATTAGGTGTGGCATAGAGTGCCATGTGGCGCTATTCCATGCACTTTCAGAAACACCATCAATAGTTATAGCTGTTGGTGTATGACTAACGTCAATAGCCATGAGTGGCTGGGCAAAAAGTAAACTAAAAGCGAGTAGTGTTTTTTTCATTAATCATCTCATCAATTAAGGATGATTTAGCTTGGCTTAAATAGCTATTAAAAACAATCTCATAGTCTACTTTTATACTAACTTATTGTGCCTGCTATGCTGTCTTTTAATGCCAGCATTAATAAATGCGCACTTTCTCCAGACATTTTAAAAGGATTAAAATCAATGGAGCCTGAAAATTTGAGATTCAGCGATTCGGTTAGCTTAGATTGCGGTACATAGCCCATTGACCATTTTTCAAACTCTCTCTCGGGAATTTGGGTATAGTTGAGCATAATTACATTGTGGTGACGCTTGTCGTTTAATATTTGTTGATAGGTATTATTTACAGCCGTTCTGGAGCCTTCAAGGCATTGTAAAAAGTAATCATTGCTAAAACATAACATGCCGGTGACGTTTGTTTTTACATTGTAGGTTCGGGCACTTTGTAAGATACTTTCTATATCTTCAGGCCCAAAACCACTACTTATTTTACTGGCGTAAATGAGTCGCACAAGAAACATAAAATCTCCTCACTATTTAGTTAATTAAACATAGTTCAGCAGAGAAGTTATTGCTAATTATGTAAATGACTGATTAAAGTTTAATACTTTCACCTTCATTTAAAATATACAGGGGTATTTTCGAGTCCATTTTTTTATGCATATGTAATAAACGCAGTAAAGCGGAGTGACTCGTGCGATCGCCCATTTTCCATGTTGAGTTACCATATCCCCAAGGTATCATTATTTTGCAGTTGAGCTCCTGTGCTGCTGTTAGAGCATCTTCTGGAGTTGTATGAACGTAACGATACCAGTTAGGGTTATCTTCGCTGTAGTAAGACGCTATCGGCATTAAGCACACATCAATATCGCCATATTTTTGCTGTATATCGCTGAAGTGTTTTGAGTAGCCAGTGTCGCCTGCAAAAAATAAGGTGCTGCCATTTTGTTCAAGTAGCCAGCCATTCCACAGATCTTTATCGTTGTCTTCATAAATAAAGGGCACTAACACACGGCTGCTAAAGTGGTGTGCAGGTAGCGCATGAATAGTTAAATCATCAATTTTAGTACTTGCATACCATGCCATTTCGCTAATATTAAAGCCATCACTAGGAAAATTATCAGCCATGCCAAGAGGTGTTAAATAACGCGGTTGGCGGCCTATTTCCTCAATATCTGCTTTATTAAAATGATCGTAATGAAGGTGAGAGTAAATAACCGCATCTAAATGGGTAAGCTCGTCAGATGTTAGCCAATCGCCAGGTTGTCGATAAATACCACCTGCGAGCTTAAAGCCCAGTGCTACAGGTGAATCGAATTGCGCTTTTACAGGATCAAAGACCACTTGCTGCCCGTTAGGGGTGCTGATCATAAACCCCGCATGGCCTAGCCAACGAACGGTGTAATTTGTGTCTAGTTTTGGGTTTGGCTGTTTCTCTTGATACTGGCATTGTTCACCCTCGGTTTCGCAGAGAACGTTGATGTGTGCAGGATAACAATCATTTTCACAGCTGATAGGGTAGCTTTTTTTACCAGGATAAAGGTTATGATAGCGACCCCTATGCTCACCGTGTTGATTTAGTGGAACAAGGGTATCTGGACCTGCAATAACATTAACATTATTCGCTGTGCTACAGGCCACCAGAAGGCTGTAGACAAAGGTTAAACAGAGCGTATATGGTTTCATGGTTTTTAATTATTATTTTTAACTTGCTGAAAGTGTAACAAAAGCGGGACATTAAAAAAGTATAAAAAGTAACAAAAATGTGTATAAAAAAGCCCGCTATTTTTAGCGGGCTTAGAGTAAATGCTAATACGCTTCTTAGGCTTTATTCATTTGCTCAATAAACTTATTTGAGTCTTCAATCGATTTATTCATATCATTCATGAGTAACTGAATATCACGTTTTAAGTTAGTAAATTCCCCTTTAATAGCGGAAACTGCCTGTGCATTTAAGTTGTGTTTTAAATACAGTACATTATCTTTTAGTGATGACAGCACGGGTTCCATTTTACTTTCAGCACTGCGCATTGAGCGAAGTAACTGACTAAACTGGCGCTGAGTTGCAGCTAGTTTTTTACTGCTTTGGCGCTTAAGTGAGGCGCTTTTGTATTGCTCTAGCTCATCGCTCCACTCATCAAACAAGGCATCGGCAACATCTTCTACTTTATTTATGTTACTTGATACTTCGTTTGCCGCCGCTAAGCTCGACTCGTAATCGTCATTAAGTTGATTGTAAGCATCTTGTAATTCGCCACCATCAAAATTAATTAACGTAGTAAGGCGTTCGAGTGCTGATTGAAATTCTTGTTGCGACTCTTGTTGTGAGTCTTTTGTTTCTTCAACGCGGTCAATTAAAATGTCACGTTTATGAACACCTACTTTTTCCATTGCCGAATAATAAGCAGACTGACAACCAGACAGCATCAGCATTAACGAGAGTATGGCTGTCCCTAATAATGTTTGTTTTTTCATCTGAATTCCTATTTACGAGTGTTAATGCTGTAAATTATGGCCTTGATTGTTATTATAATCAAAAGCTCACCAACAAAGTTAATTGTATGAATGATAAGCTCTCCCATTATAAACAGCAAGTTAAGGTGTTTCTAAAACAGCAACCAGGCTGGTGGATGCAATATTTAAATCGCTGTATAGACGATCAAATAACCATTAATGCAGGGTATTTAGCATACGTTACCTTGTTGTCGCTAGTTCCGTTGATAGCGGTTGGTGTAGCAATATTCTCTGCTTTTCCAGGGTTTGAATCCACCCGTTTAGCCATTGAAAGTTTTTTATTTACTAATTTTGTGCCAACCTCTTCTGATGTTATTAAAGAGCATATTAGCTCGTTTGCTGGTAATGCTAATCAAATGACGGCGGTAGGTATTGGCTTTTTAGCCGCTATTGCCTTGCTATTGATCCGCAATGTGGATGCGACTCTCAATCGTATTTGGCGAGTAAAGAAAAAGCGCCCAATGATGATATCGTTTGCTGTGTATTGGATGGTACTGAGTTTGGGGCCTGTACTACTGGGTGCGAGTATTGGTGTCACCTCTTATATTGTGTCGTTAGTGTCGTTTGCCGATCAGGGGATCCCTGGGTTCAGTGGTTTTTTATTAAAACTACTCCCTTATGCTATTTCTATGGCTGGTTTTATTATGTTGTATACCTTAGTGCCGAATACACGAGTTTCATTTAGGGCGGCTATTCCCGGTGCACTGTTTGCTGCATTGTTATTTGAGTTAACCAAAAAAGGCTTTGCTTTATATATTAGCCATTTTCCATCATATGAAGTGATTTATGGTGCGGTAGCGACCATTCCTATTTTGTTTGTATGGGTGTACTTGTCGTGGGTAGTGGTGCTACTAGGTGCTGAATTTACCGTGTGTATTAACATGCAACATTATAATAAAAAAGAGCAACAAGCAGAGGATAGTGAATAAATGCAGGGGCTAATTCAACGGGTAACACACGCCAGTGTGGCAATAGAGCAACAGGTCGTTGGTGAAATAAAACAAGGTATTGTATTACTGCTAGGTATTGAAAAAGAAGACGATGAGCGTGTTGCTGATAAACTACTACACAAAGTCAGCAATTATCGAATTTTTAGTGATGAACACGATAAAATGAACCTCAGCCTGAAGGATATACAAGGCGAGCTATTAGTCATATCGCAATTCACACTTGCAGCTAATACCAAAAAAGGCATGCGTCCTAGTTTTTCATCGGCAGCCACACCAGATCAAGCGCAAACCTTATATAATTACTTTGTCGAGCAAGCCAAATTACTCGGAATTAAGGTAGCGACAGGTGAATTTGCAGCCGACATGCAGGTTAGCTTATGTAACGATGGGCCGGTTACCTTCAACTTAACCGCTTAAAGTGTTTTTTCTACAATCACAATGTGATTTACAAATCCGGTGATCTTTTTAATACTAACAGTCTCCCCAAATACGCGCTTCAGTACAAGTTGTAGCTGTGTAAGTTGGGAGGCATGTTGCGATAAAAAGTTAATAAATAAGATGCCCCGCTGAGCAAGCGCATCATAAATTGTTTGATAAAAACATAGATCAAATAAGAATCTAGGGGCATCGAGTTCACTAAATAAATCTAAAATAATCCAATCTATATTCACCGCTGACTTTAAAACTGTTTGTGCGTCTTTACAGTAAATTTGGCCCTGTTCATTAAGGGCGAAAAAATCTTGATAACAGTCAATTATATGAGGGTTTTTTTCTACTGAAGTCAGCTGCGCTTGAGGGTACTGTTTTAATAAGTAGTTACGTATAGCACCGCCACCTAAACCGAGCTCAAGTATTTTTTTAGGCGCTGGTCGTTGCTGCCAAACCGTTGCTAAATAGGCAAGGTGAGGAAACAGTAATACTTGTGGACTCCGGGTTAAAATAACTGATTGCAAGGTGTTGTTAATAAGTAGCCAGCGCAGCTGTTGATGCTCTCGAACTTGTATATTTATGCCATGTTGATTATGCCAATAAAGTAACTGGCCTAGCGATGTACTATGCTCAATAAAGTGCCTGCTGATCAGGCCACTGCTATCATGGATATATTTATTCATGGTATTGAGCATAAACCAGCAGCGGTAAAGCGCAATCGATTTTGTCATTAATTTTTTACAGTCATTTATAGGAAACCAAAGTCGTATTTGCAGTTTTACCCAGATCGAGTATGGTGTTTTTCACAAAATGCACAGCGTAATATTTTTACATTTTTAATTTATGGAGTCTGTATGTTTCAAGTGAGCACCCCTCAAAGTAGTGAAGACTGGCAAGCCTATTATCAATTACGCTGGCAAGTTTTACGTGCACCATGGGGCGAACCTCGTGGTTCTGAGCAAGACGATTTAGAGCAAGAAGCTGAACACCGCTTTATTAAAAATAAAGCAGGTGAAGTATTGGGTGTAGCGCGTTTGCACTTTAATAACCAGCAACAAGCTCAAGTACGTTATATGGCGGTTGCAGAAGGTAACCGCAATCAACATATTGGTAGCCGCTTGTTACATGAACTCGAAAAAATAGCGTGGAATCAAGATGCTGATGAGTTGGTGCTGTTTGCTCGCGAACGTGCTCTGGAATTTTATCAGCGCCATGGCTACGAAAATAAAGAAAAAGCGCATTTAGCCTATGGTGATGTTCAGCATTATAAAATGGTTAAGCTTAAGCCGAGTGAACCAGGTTGGTTTCGTCACCCTAATTGGACTCAAGTACTGCAAAATACATGGCGTGAATCAATCCCTATTAGTGATGCAATGGGGATAAAAGTAGAAAGCTACACTGATTGGCAATTTACTACTCGGGCAGATTTAAATGCTAACTTAAACTTACACAACACCATGTTTGCGGGCTCTATTTATAGCCTAGCTACATTAACGGGTTGGGGTGCAACGTATTTAGCATTAAAAGAAGCCGGACTTGAGGGCAATATAGTGTTAGCCGATGCTAATATTAAATATTTAAAACCACTGAATACCGACCCTAAAGGCTGTGTTGATATTCAAACCTGTAAAGGTAACTTAATGGAGTTACAAGAGGCGGGTAAGGCGAGCTATTTAGTACCAGTAACCATTTTTGATGGTGACCAAGTAGTTGCCCAGTTTGAAGGGCAGTTTGTGGTTAAAAAGTGATAAAATAAACGAAAAAGCCAAGCGAGTTGCTTGGCTTTTTTTATAAGCATTTTTTACAGCAAGTCAGTTAGTAATATACCGACACCAAAGCGTTCAATATCGGCGTTATAGTCTATTAAACTCTCACCATAGCCATTAAAGTACTGCGCATAGCCGCGTACTCTTCCCCATAGAGGGAATGACCAATCAAGCTGAATTGCCCCGCGGTTATCTGAATTTAAATTATTACGAGTCATAAAACTAAATTCATGATCGTGAAAGCGATACGCGCCATCAAATTCAAAGTAACCCATGTATTTATAGATATCAGGGTTATCGTCACCTCGTGCATCTAACGGCGCGGGCTTTTTGTTTTCAGGAATGCGATACCAAGGTTTAAAGCTAAATACAAAGCCGTCTTTTTCCCAAATGAAATCGGCATAAATGCGATTCCAAGAACGCGAGTTTGGCTGACTACGACCATTAGATTGGTGCGAAATACCAATGGCTATTGCCATTTCATCGCCCCATAAAACGTTTTCAGGGTCTAAGTAATTAATCCAAAATACTTCTGGTTCGTAATTTGTCTCACGAAAAGGGGAGGAAATATCGTCGTTATATACTTGCCAGTATGACTGCAGCGTAAAGCCAAAAAATATGGCTTGGTCTGAGTCGGCAAACTCATCATATAAAGGTACTTTAATTGATAGCTGATATTTAGCTTCGAGGTTATCGAGAGGGTCACCATCTTTTTTATCAGTTAATTCTGCAAATCCATCAAACGGGCGAGTGTTTGGGTTCGACATATAAGAAACCGGTAAAATATAATTACGTTTATGCGGTGTAATTACATTACGATTTTTTTTACCAACCGCTTCACGGGCTTGGCGTTTGTCGATAGCCGTTAGCTGCTTGTTTTCCTCAACGGCAGAGCATTTTTCGCGTAATTGATCGAGAGTTTGTTTACCGTCTCCACCTATCACTTCATTTAAAATACATTGCTTAACCAGCTCAAGTTCATTGTTTTGCTCGTTTTTTGCTGTTTCTTCAGCAATAACAGCAGTGCTTAGTAATGTTGAGAGTAGTATCCAGTGGCGCCAACTCATTATAATTCCTTTGTAAGTGAGGGAAGTAATAGATTTGTGGTAATTATAACGCCTTTTTAACACATATACGGTGAACTTGTCCTGAACTTTAATATGGCAAAAAAGAAAAGCGACCTAGGTCGCTTTTACTGGATAACTAGCTAATAACGCGCTAGTTAGACTCTCACGCAATGAGAAGGGGTGAGCTATAGCTCAAAGACGTTTGTAAAAAACTTATAAAGCTCAGTACCTTGGTTCACACTGGCTGAGGCAAAGTGCAATATCGCAATCGCATCAAGATCAAAGCTTAATGTTTGCAGTGGTTGCTCGCTTAAGTAGCGTTCCATTCGCAGTATTTTTGCTATCGGTTCGCCCGCTTTAATGTGACCACCAAGCGGTGCTAGGTATTCAACCATGCCACCCATAGGCGCATAGTAAGCAATATAATCATTTAGTTGGCAGCCATATCTTGTCATCACTTTTGGCTTGTAGGGCGCATCAGCAAATACCTGTTTGTGATTAAGGTAACTTAAAATACTTTGAGCATCGTCAAGTGCCGCGCTTAAATCTATTTTCTCTTGGCTGCCAAGCTCTACCGTAAAGGCTTCAACTTGCACGTTAAATTCACGGCCTTGCTGAGCAAGTTGCTCGCTAAGTTGCCACCATGGACAAAAGCTCGCTTCATCCATTGCGCCATCAAAGTCATTAGGGATCACTAGCACATGGGGAATATTAAAGTAACGCGCACTTTCAGTGGCATATTCAGGGCAATATAAGTGCTGACTAGAAATAGGGCCGGTGTGTAAATCTAAAACAATATCAGCTTGATGCGCTAGTCTTTGTAAGTTTAGCGCTATGCGTTTACCCGTTGTTAAACGATAGTCTGGGCCATTAAGTTGTTGCTCAACGTCACTAATTAGAGCTGCTTTAAACGCTGTTTTTAGAATCTGATCATCGGCATCGCAATACTGCTTTGCAAAATGTGATGCAAGCTGATTATTACAGTGATACATACGATTCCAATTTGTGCCGGTAATAGGATCGAATCGGCCAAGCGTAAATTCGCCTGATTTTTGATTACAGCCAATGGGGTTAGCGTAGGGAACTAAGGTAATATCACCTTTTAAATTAAGGTTTTTTAGCTGTTCAAGTAGCTGATAAATAACCGCGTTACCTTGCACTTCGGCGCCATGCATATTAGCTTGTATATACACACTTGGTCCTGTGCCATCGCCTTTTAAACGATACACAGGAATAGTCAGTGGTAGGCCATTTGCCACTTCACCAACTACAATGTTTTCTTGGCTTATAGCTGTGGTGTTATTCATCTTTTTTACCTCAAGTAGTGGCTTGCATCTTCTGCTTGGCGAATACAGTTGATTTCGCCATGGTGTATAACATATTCACCGGCCAGTTCATGACATAAAAAGTACGGCATGCTTTCGGTAAAACCATACGCACCGCATTGACTAAACACCAGCCAGTCATGTTCATTTAAATCGCCCGGCAATTGGTGCTCCCCTAAGCAATCCAGCGCGGTACATAATGGCCCATATAGGCTCATTGATTGGTTTACTGCGTTTGAATCTCGTAATAAACGCGCAGGGAAATTTTGACTGGTAACCGCTGGGCGCAATAAATGATTAATACCGCCGCTCATAATCACCTGTTGTTGACCGTAGTTTAATTTGCGTTCAACCACAGGTGTAGCGTAGTGGCCGCACTCGCCTACAGCATAGCGACCTAGTTCCATCCACAGCTCTTTAACACCCGCATCGCGTTTAATTTTTGCAAGGGCTGCTATTAATGCATCCCAGCTTAAAGTCGGATCATTAAGGGTGTAAGGAATACCTAAGCCGCCACCTAAATCCAGAATATTAAGGTTAATACTTAAATGCTCAGCAAGTTGCCTTAACGGCGCAATCATTTGCGCCCACAGATCGGCAAGTTTGTCGCTGCTGAGCATGTTACCCCACTGAAAAATATGTAGGCCATCAAAGCTCAGTGCTGTGTAGTCATTAGTATTTAGCGATTGCCATTCATCGCAGCCAAGCCCAAATGGGGTAAGGCTGTCGCCACCTAGTGGGTTTTTATCACCCTCGGGCCAGCGTAATTGAACACGCAGCAAAACCTGTAACTGACACTGCTGGGCCATCGCTTGTTCGTTGAGCCAACGTACCTGATTGAGACTTTCGGCCACAAAGGTACGTACGCCATGCGCAATAAAGTGCTTAATTTGTTTAGGGCTTTTTGCAGGCCCCGTGTTGAGCACGCGTTCACTGTTAATTCCTTGGGCAAGTACTTGCTCAAGCTCGCCTTTACTGGCGACATCAAAGTTAAAACCAGCGTTATCTAAACTTTGTATCACTTTAGATAGGGGATTGGCTTTAACCGCATACCAAAGCTTTACTTCGGTTTGCGCCACTAAGTGCGCAAGGTGCGCATCTAGTGAGTCGAGGTCGTAGACAAAAAATGGAGTATCGAGTTTACTCGAAAGCTCATCAATAGCGCTTTTAACGGGCGTGCTCAAAAAGGTCATTAACGTAAAACCTCTTCCAGAAGTAATGACGCGTCACTTTGCTCGTCACGGTATTTAACAATTAAGGCACACGACATACTTAAGCCTTGAGCACGCGCCCAGTCGTTTGACGCAGGGCGAGAACCTGGGATCACAATCGCATATTCAGGGATTGCTTCGCCTTTATCAAGCTGGCGCTCATTAACGCAGTCAAAAACAGGAATGGTTGCAGATAAGCGAACACCTGGGGCAAGTACCGCGCCTTTTTTAACCACCACGCCTTCAACAATCACACAGCCTGCACCGATGAATGCATCGTCTTCTATGACCACAGGGTTGGCGCCAATAGGCTCAAGTACCCCGCCTAATTGTACCGCAGCGCTCAAATGAACATTTTTACCCACTTGCGCACATGAGCCAACCAATGCGTGGCTATCTACCATAGTGCCCTCGTCAATGAAGGCGCCAATATTTACGTACGCAGGTGGCATAATAATAGTGCCTTTGGCGACATGTGCACCACGACGTACACTTGAACCACCTGGCACCATGCGAACGCCTGCTGTGGCTTCAAAGCATTGCGGCGCTAGATTATGTTTATCAACAAAGCCACCAGGAAACTCCATGTTAGTGCCGTTTTTAAACGCCTCTAAAATGCCTTGCTTTACTTCTACGTTAGCGTGCCATTGGCCGTTTTCGTCTTGTGTTGCTGCGCGAACTGCGCCCGTTTCTAAATTATTTAATAGTTCTAACCAGCTCATTATAAAAACCTGTATTTAATGCCAAGATAAAATGGTGTTGTTTGCCGATGAAATGTCATCTGTGTATGTCAGCTCAAGGTGTGTTAAAGGTGGACGTAAATGCGGACTGCTAATACGCCCTTGTAAATGCATTAACACTTTGACTGGGATAGGGTTTGCTACTGAAAATAAGCTATTGATAGCGCTAGACCACTGGGCAAAAAGATTAGGGTGTTGGCCGCTTAAACTGCGCTTTACAAACTCATGAGTTTGCACTGGCCATGCATTGGCTGCAACCGACACTAAACCTTTTGCACCTGCTTGGGCAAAATAAGGCATGAGGGCATCGTCACCACTAAAAATGGCTAATTCAGGCGCTGCTTGTCGATAGGCTTCAAATTGAGAAATACAGCCACTGGCTTCTTTGAGTGCCCATAAATTTTTATGTTGTTTGAGGTTTTCAATGGTTGCAATGGGAATGCTAACCGCACTACGTCCTGGTACGTTATAAAGCATACAAGGATGAGAACTGGCATTGAGCAGGCTTTCAAACCAATGCGTTTGCCCCACTGCACCGGGTTTGGCGTACAAAGGCGAGCCAAGTAAAAAACCATGAATAGGCAGTTGGTTGCAGTAGTTAACCCATTCAAGCTGCTGCTTTAAGTTACTACCACCGACTGCGACCATAAGCGGGACGCTCGGCTGTAATTGGCAAACATGTTCTACGATGGCTTGCTGCTCTTTTAGGGTCAGGGCTAACCCTTCGCCAGTGCTACCAAGTAATAAAATGCCGTTGTTAGCGGCTTCTTGTTCGGCCACCAAGGTGTCTAAGGTTGCGTAATCAACTAGGCCATTTTGATCAAATGGGGTGATCAGCGCAGTCCATAAATGGAAATTGTTAATATTGAAGTTGTTGATCATCTCTCACGAACTTATAGGGCATTCGTCGAGTTATTGGCGGGTATTTAGGGTGCCTGACTCTTTGAATGTATTTATAATTCGAAGAGCGAATGGGCTTAAATAATAGGGCGCACGGCCTTATTATACTAAGACCAGAAGCTCTCCACCAAATATGTTATTGGTGACAGTCGCTAGGATTCAACCTAGTCGCCCGAAGTAATCTTTCACAAAAAAGTGTTACCTCTCGGCGTTAATTCCCCTCACGTATGCTCAATGGAGTTTGCGCTCCTAACATACGCTACCTGAATAACGCACCTCTTCCAGCCCTTTGCACTTGCTATTGAAAAATCAATCAGCAAATACAATGTAATAGGGTAAGTGTGGCGATTAAACCACTTTAGCCGTCTAGGTGTCAAGTGACTAAATACAGAATAGTTCATCGATAATAGCAACGGTTACGTATTGGCTGCTTTTCTCGTAAACTAGTTTCATGGTCGAAGTAAGGTATTAAGTAGATGGAAAAATTTAGCGATATTTATAAGCGTGCAGTGGAGCGAAAGGGCTCTGAAAAAATGCTTAAATTGTTACTCGCAAAACCTTTATCAACAAAGCAACTCGTCACATTAAGTGATGATGATTGGCTAGAAGAATTTACTCGGAAGGTTTTTCAAAGTGGCTTTTATTGGTCGGTGATCAACAGTAAGTGGGCCGGATTTAGAGAGGTTTTTTGGGACTTTAGTGTTGAAAAGCTATTGATGATGCCACCAGACATGTTAGAACAAAAAGCCAGTGACGAACGAATTGTGCGCAATTATAAAAAAGTAAAAACCATTACTGATAATGCGTATATGATCCATGAAGTTGCAGAGCAGCACGGCAGTTTTAGTCAGTTTATTGCTAACTGGCCAAGTGAAGATATTATTGGTTTGTGGGCCTATTTAAAAAAGCATGGTGCGAGGCTTGGTGGTAATACCGGTCCTTATGCGTTGCGTGCCTTAGGAAAAGATACTTTTTTACTTTCAAGGGATGTAGAGAGCTATTTGCGTGCCCATAAAATTATAGACGGTGGCTTACAAACTAAAAAGTCACTGATTGCAGCGCAGGCATTCTTCAATGAGCTACAGCAACAAAGCGGCTTAAGTATGCAAGAGCTAAGCTTAATTGTCGCTTATGGTGTCGGCGACAACCGTATAGGTATAAGCCAACAACAACAGGATTAAACATGAAATTAGTGCCAAGGTATACCGACATTGGTGAGGGGTTTGCAATTAGCGATCATCCAGCCAAGGTGGCAGCGCCACAATTATTGTTATGGAATGAGCCCTTAGCCGAACAATTTAATATACAAGTGAATGCCGATTCTCGGGCAAGTGTATTCAGCGGTAATGAGCCCCAAGCTGTTTCTGCAGTTGCACTTGGGTATTCGGGGCATCAGTTTGGTCACTTTTCTCCGCGCTTAGGAGACGGGCGAGCGCATTTACTTGGCGCGATTAGTGATGATAAAAACCAGCTTTGGGATGTGCAGTTAAAAGGCGCTGGCGCTACGCCATTTTCGCGTGGTGGCGATGGGCGCTGTGCATTAGGTCCCGCCATTCGCGAGTACGTAATGAGCGAAGCAATGTACGCGCTTGGTATTCCAACCACGCGTTGTTTAGCCGTGGTTGGTAGTGGCGAAACCGTTTATCGTAACCCGCCTCAACCTGGCGCTATTGTAACGCGACTCGCGAGTAGTCATATTCGAGTGGGTTCGTTTCAATATTTAGCCACCCAAGGCGATGTTACCAGTTTAAAAAACTTAGCCGACTTAGCCATTCAAAGACATTACCCTGAAATTAACAGCACTGGCGCCCAGCGTTACTTGGATTTTTTAGCGGCGGTGATTAGTCGTCAGGTTAACTTAGTCATAAGCTGGATGAGGGTGGGATTTATTCATGGTGTTATGAACACCGATAACACCTTAATTAGTGGTGAAACCATAGATTACGGCCCATGTGCCATGATGAACCAGTTTGATTTTGATACCGTGTTTAGCTCTATTGATAAACAAGGGCGTTATGCGTTTGGTAATCAGCCAAACATGGCAAGTTGGAACTGTGCCCGCTTAGCAGAGAGTCTAATAGCGCTGATCAGTGACGATGACGAGCAAGCGGTGGCAATGATGACGCCTTTAATTGAGGGCTTTTCAACGCAATTTAACCAACAATTTAGCGCTATGTGGGCGCAAAAGTTAGGGTTAACAGTCGCGGATGATAAAGATAATGAGTTGGTGGGAGAGTTACTAGGGTTATTAAAACAACACCAGCTTGATTATACCAATACTTTTAATGCGTTAACTGAATCGTTAAATGGACAAGCGCAAATACCATCAGCACTCGTATCATGGGCGCAGCAATGGCAAACACGAACTAATGAGCATAGTTATAATATAATGCGACAGGCAAATCCAAGTGTGATTCCGCGTAATCATATTATTGAAGATATTATTACTCAGTACACTACGCATGGGGATAGTGAGCTACTCAGTCGTTTTAGCCAAGTGATGGCGAGCCCTTACTCAAGCCATGTGCAGGTCACAGAGTTTCAAACGCCGCCCGAAGATGATAAGAATTATCGTACTTTTTGTGGTACTTAAGTATTCATTGTTGCGTTTTAAAATGAATATAAAAGGTCATTTTTTACCCCTGCGATGTTCATTCATAGAGTAAACTATGAACGGGTGATACCATAACTCCATAAAGGCCAGTGATCGTGTGGGGTTTAAAGCGATTGTTTGCTTTTTGAGCTAGCCTGAGCTAGCTTGTGTTCATCGACATTTTTTATGAGCTAGTTTTATTATCCTAGATATTGAAAAAAATATATTTGCGTTAAGCATTGATTAACAAAGACTCAGTTACTATATAGGTAAGTTGGAAGAGCTAGCAATGCTTAGCTACATTTTTAGTTGTTAAAATGGGAAGAAAACAATGAAATTAAAATCACTTACAATGGCTATTGCGTTAGCTGCAACTAGCGCATCTACTTTCGCAGCCGAGCAAGAAGGCTTTTACATCGGTGCATTCGGCGATTATTACGATGCTTCGTGGAAAAACATGCGTGAGCAAGCTGGCCTTGACGTTAATGAGTCAACAGGCTGGGGTGCTGAATTAGGCTACCGCTTTAATGATTACTGGAGTGCGCGTTTAGAGTACGCAGATCTAGACTTCAATGCTCATGATAAAGTACTTAACAATCGCAACGATATTGACGGCGAACGTTACGGTATCGATGCGCTTTACCACTTTGGTGGCGGTCCTTTTTACGGTTTATTCGGTCTGAAAGATATTGATGTTGTTGATGACAACACGTTTGTAAACGCAGGTGTAGGTTACCGACACTTTGTTACAGACAACTTCTTTGTAAATGCTGAAACCAGCGTTTACCAAGGTTTAGACAAAGGCTACACAGATGTTGGCGCAAAATTAGGTATTAACTACTTCTTTGGCCAAAAATCAGCGCCAGTAGCAGTGGTTGAGCCAGCACCTGAGCCAGAAATTGTTCCAGTACCAGTAACACCTGTAGACACTGACAAAGACAGTATTCCAGATATTGATGATAAATGTGCTAACACACCGATGACAGATGCGGTTGATAGCGATGGCTGTACACTTTATGAAGATACTGAGGTAACAGTAAGCTTGTTAGTGACATTCCCTAACAATGATTCATCTGTATCTAATCAATACTTAAATGATATTGATGCAGTGGCTTCTTTCTTGAACGATCACCCTGATACAACAGTATTACTTGAAGGTCACACTTCAGAAGTAGGTAAAGCATCTTACAACAAGTGGTTATCTAAAAAACGTGCTGATGCAGTAGCTAAAAAGCTAATTGCTGATGGTATTGCAGAAGATCGCATTACAACAGCTGGTTTAGGTGAAGAGCGTCTTAAAAATCCAGCAAATACGGCAGAAGCTCACGCTGAAAACCGTCGCGTTGAAGCAAAAGTAAAATCTATTAAACGTGTAAAAGTACTACGTTAATAGTTTTATAATTGAGTAAAAACCCAGCTTAGGCTGGGTTTTTTTATGCCAGTAATAGGTATTCATGAAAGTTGATTTTACTTAACCTACTATTCATATTATTAATAATGGATATAACTAGTTGCCCAGGTGGATGGATTTTAATCTATACATAAAAGCTTTATAATTGAGCGTTAGAATACTATAAGTATTGGGTTATAGTGTATTTTGTAAACACTACCGAATACTTTCACGTCACCAAGAGGGCAATACTGTGCTACAAGAATATCGTAAACACGTAGAAGAACGTGCCGCGTTAGGTATCGTACCAGCGCCATTAGATGCTCAGCAAACGGCTGATCTTATTGAGCTAATTAAAACTCCACCGGCAGGCGAAGAAGAATTCGTCCTAGAACTACTAATCAACCGTGTACCACCGGGTGTTGATGATGCAGCCTATATTAAAGCTGGGTTTTTAGCGGCAGTTGCAAAAGGTGAAGCACTCTCTCCACTTCTCTCTAAAGAAAAAGCAGCTGAATTGCTAGGTACTATGCTTGGTGGATACAATATCGCGCCAATGGTTGACCTACTTGATGACGAAGCGTTAGCGCCAATCGTAGTTAAGGGCCTCGCAAACACTTTATTAATGTTTGATGCGTTTTACGATGTAGAAGAAAAAGCAAAAGCAGGTAATACATACGCCAAACAAATTATTGAGTCTTGGGCTGCCGCAGAATGGTTTACTAATAAGCCAGCTGTTGCTGAAAAAATCTCGGTTACTGTATTTAAAGTCACTGGTGAGACAAACACTGATGACTTATCACCCGCTCCAGATGCATGGTCACGCCCTGATATCCCACTTCACGCACTAGCGATGCTTAAAACAGAACGTGATGGTATTAACCCTGATAAAAACGGTGAAGTAGGTCCTGTCACTCAGCTTGAAGAATTAAAAACTAAAGGGTTACCACTTGCTTACGTAGGTGATGTTGTTGGTACCGGGTCTTCACGTAAATCTGCTACTAACTCCGTGCTTTGGTTTATGGGTGCTGATATCCCATTTGTCCCAAATAAGCGCGTAGGTGGTGTCTGTTTAGGTAACAAGATTGCGCCTATCTTTTTCAATACAATGGAAGACTCGGGTGCATTACCAATCGAATTAAATGTTGATGAATTCAACATGGGTGACCAAATCGACATCTACCCTTATGAAGGTGTTGTGAAACGTCATGGTACTGATGACGTGATCTCTACGTTTGCACTTAAATCTGAGGTAATTTTAGACGAAGTTCGTGCTGGTGGTCGTATTCCACTGATCATTGGTCGCGGCCTTACAGACAAAGCACGTACGTCTCTAGGTTTAGGTGCAACTGACGTATTTAAAGTACCCGCGGTAACTGAAGTATCAGATAAAGGCTTTACACTTGCGCAAAAAATGGTGGGTAAAGCATGTAACGTTACCGGTATTCGCCCTGGCCAATATTGTGAACCTAAAATGACCACGGTTGGCTCGCAAGATACCACCGGTCCTATGACACGTGATGAGCTTAAAGATTTAGCCTGTTTAGGTTTCTCTGCAGATTTAACTATGCAGTCTTTTTGTCATACATCGGCTTACCCTAAACCAATTGACGTAAACACGCATCATACACTTCCTGATTTTATTATGAACCGTGGCGGTGTATCGCTTCGTCCAGGTGATGGTGTAATTCACTCATGGTTGAACCGTATGTTATTGCCAGACACCGTAGGTACCGGTGGTGATTCACATACACGTTTCCCATTAGGTATTTCATTTCCTGCGGGTTCGGGTGCGGTCGCATTTGCAGCAGCAACGGGTGTTATGCCACTTGATATGCCTGAATCGATTTTGGTTCGCTTTAAAGGTGAAATGCAACCAGGTATTACGTTACGTGACCTCGTTCATGCTATCCCTTACTACGGTATTAAAGAAGGCCTATTAACGGTTGAGAAGAAAGGCAAAATCAACGAATTCTCTGGCCGTATTCTAGAAATTGAAGGGGTTGAGCACTTAACCGTTGAGCAAGCATTTGAATTATCTGATGCATCAGCAGAGCGTTCAGCCGCTGGTTGTACTGTTAAGCTTTCTAAAGAGTCGATCAGCGAATACCTTGAGTCTAACATTGTTATGCTTAAGTGGATGATTTCTGAAGGTTACGGTGATGTACGTACGATTGAACGCCGCATTACTGCAATGCAAGAATGGCTAGCTAATCCAGAACTAATGGAAGCGGACAAAGATGCAGAGTACAAGCATGTGCTTGAAATCGACTTAGCCGAGATTAAAGAGCCAGTACTGTGTGCGCCAAATGATCCAGATGATGCGCGTTTACTATCTGACGTGACAGGTGAGAAAATTGATGAGGTATTTATCGGTTCTTGTATGACTAACATTGGTCACTTCCGTGCGGCAGGTAAATTACTCGATGGTTTTACAGGTCGTATTCCAACACAGCTTTGGGTTGCACCACCAACGAAAATGGACAAAGACCAACTTACAGACGAGGGTTACTACGGTATCTTTGGTCGTGTTGGAGCACGTATTGAAACGCCAGGGTGTTCATTGTGTATGGGTAACCAAGCACGTGTTGCAGATAAAGCAACGGTTGTGTCTACTTCCACACGTAACTTCCCTAACCGTTTAGGCACAGGCGCAAACGTATTCTTAGCTTCAGCAGAGCTGGCAGCAGTAGCGGCAATTTTAGGTAAATTACCTACACCTGCTGAGTACCAAGAATATGCAGCGAAAATCAATGCAACGGCAGCAGATACCTACCGTTACTTGAACTTCCACCGTATGCCTCAGTACACTAAAAAAGCAGACAACGTAATTATTCAACAAGCTGTATAATTTATAGAGTTTGTTTAAAAACCCGCTTCGGCGGGTTTTTTATTAGCTAAATTAAATATTAGATAGATAATGCTAAATTTATTCGATGATTGTATTAACTTGCGTTAAATGCCGTTATTATTATGGTTAATAAAGCAAAAAATCCTCTCTATATGCATTAAAATCCCTGCCAATATTATCATTATTATAAGCAGGATTTTATGACCGCATTAAACAACCAGAATTTACTGCAACTTCGTTTTATTAACCAAGCCAACATTGATTTGGTTAAGCCTTCTTTTGATAACTTACCTGCAAACCCA
Source organism: Pseudoalteromonas sp. BSi20311 (assembly GCF_000239875.1). Taxonomy (NCBI): domain Bacteria; kingdom Pseudomonadati; phylum Pseudomonadota; class Gammaproteobacteria; order Alteromonadales; family Pseudoalteromonadaceae; genus Pseudoalteromonas; species Pseudoalteromonas sp. BSi20311. The sequence goes on from NZ_BADU01000002.1 coordinate 75,576, forward strand.
TATGCAGATGGTGCGTTTCGTAAACGCCGTTATTCAGTGGTTAAACTACAAAATGGTGAGCTTAATCTTCAAGCGACTAAAGCGTTTGTGCAAGACGATTCAATTAATACCTTTCAAGGTAATGTTGAACGTACTTACGAAAATTTAGAGCAAAGCTTGCTTGAGTCTGAGGGTATGAAAAGTATTGTTAGCGAATTTTGTGCGATTACCGGTATTGATGCAGAGCGTGATATTGAAATTCACCAATTTAGAATGCTTGCCATTGATAGCGATACGCCTGCGGCTCCTGAAGGTGTGCATCAAGATGGGTTTGACCATGTATGTGTATGTGGTGTTTCTCATGAAAATTTAGAAGGTGGTGAGCTATTGGTTTATGAAAACCAACAAGCTGAACCGTGTTTTAAAATGGAAATAAAAGACGGCATGTTTGCACTAATTAATGACCGTCAGGTATGGCATAACGCCACGCCAATGAACAAAATTGATGCTAACAAACCAGGTTACCTGGATTGTTTTGTACTAACTGCTTAAGAGAAATAAAATGAATTTAATGCAATTGCGCGCGCAATTTCCCGCTTTAATGCAAACGGTTGATGGCAAGTCACCGGTATTCTTAGATGGGCCAGGTGGCTCACAAGTGCCCCAGCCGGTACTGAGTGCCATGACCGCTTATTTAGGGCATTACAATTCAAACTTGGGCGGTGCGTTTTTCTCAAGTGACAAAACGGTTGAGCTGATGGCTAATGCGCGTCAAGCGGCGGCTGATTTGTTAAATGCGCCGAGTGCACAAAATATTGTGTTTGGTCCGAACATGACCAGCCTAACATTTAGCTTTAGTCGCGCGATTTCACGCGACTGGCAAGCTGGCGATGAAATTATTGTGACCAATGCAGATCATTTTTCAAATGTATCGTCTTGGCAGCAAGCCGCTGAGGATAAAGGCGCAGTGGTTAACACAGCGCTTATTAACGAAGCCGATTGCAGTTTAGATATGGCGCATTTTGAAAGCCTATTAAACAGTAATACTAAATTAGTTGCCGTTACTTATGCCTCAAATACCACAGGCTCTATTAACGATATTAAACGTATTATAGAGCTTGCTCACAATGTCGGTGCATTGGTGTATGTTGATGCTGTGCATTATGCCCCTCATGAACTAATCGATGTGCAAGCGTTAGATTGTGACTTTTTAGCTTGTTCTGCATATAAGTTTTTTGGCCCGCACTTAGGCATGGTTTATGGTAAAACTGAGCACTTAGAAGGGTTTACACCTTATAAAGTAGAGCCAGCAAAAGATGTTGCACCAGGTCGCTGGGAAACCGGCACACAAAGTTTTGAAGCACTAGCAGGCTTTATTGCGGCGGTTGATTACATTGCGGCAATTAGCGAGCTTAATGACAGTCACTCACGCCGAGAAAAACTGCGTGTTGCGTTTGAAAAAACGAAGCAACACGAGATGGCGCTTAGTGAATACTTTTTAACACGCCTGGTTAATTACCCACGTATTAAATTGTTTGGTATTGATGACTTAGCACGCTTAAGTGAGCGTACCCCTACGTTTGCACTAACCTTTGAAGGGTTAGAGCCTCGCCAAGTGTCTGAATTTTTGGGCAAACAACATGTATGTGTATGGGATGGTAATTTTTACGCCCAAGGTTTATGCAAACAACTTGGTGTGCTTGATAAGGGCGGCGTAGTACGCATTGGTTGCATGCATTACAACACCCTAGAAGAAATGGACACGCTATTTAACTTGTTTGATGAGCTGCTAGGTTAAACCCTTATTTATTCAACACTTTTAAAGCCATAAGTAAAAATTACTTATGGCTTTTTTATTGGCTGATTACCTAGCTTTGCGGCGTTCCATAAATTTGCTCTGCTCGATTAAACAAAACCCATGAGGTTAAAATATACTTATCGTTTGATACTGGCTTATTGCCTCTATGTGTATGCGTGAAATACCCTGGGGCAACCACCATGGAGCCTTTTTTAGGGGCTATTTTTTTATTTTGATAATAAAACTCGGTTTCTCCGCCTTCCTCAACATCATTTAAATAAAACATAAATAACAACACCCGATGCAACGCTTCGTTATGCTGTAACTGCGGATACACCTCACTATGCCAATACGGATAGCCCCCTTTATTGATCTCATATTTTTGTGCTTGAATATTACCGAGCCTAAAAATTTGCTGCACCAGTAAAGGCAGTTGTGGTTTACCTACTTCGTCATAATTGGCATGAGTTAAATCTACCGGCTGGCCTGTTTTTGGGTGATACACTTTTAAACCAAATGCCCCAATCATCATAAAAATATGTTCTTCGATGTATTTAAAAACATACTGTGCAGTGGTTTGTTGAATGTGTTTTAATTGTTCTGCGTATTCAGGATGATTGTTTAAGTGCAGGTCGTGGCTATCTTTTTTATTAAGATCAACGCCGCCCGATGTCATCCCTTGTTTAATATGCGGGCTTTGAGAAAAGGTGGTGATAAAGTTATCACAAAAGTCACTGCTGAGCGCGTTGTCATACACGCGGATAAAGTCCGTCATGAGTTACCTGTTTAATTATTATGGATTATTATGTTTACTGAAAAAGTGATGCCGCGCTTTAGCGAAACGGATGCACTCGGACACATCAACAATACCGTACTCCCAGTTTGGTTTGAAGCCGCCCGAGTACCTATTTTTAAATTTTTTACCCCTGATCTTAATCCTCACAACTGGAAGTTAATTATTGCTAAGGTTGAAGTGTCGTTTGTCGGCGAGCTATTTTATGCTCATGAAGTGACAATTAACACCAGCATAGAGCAGATTGGTAATAGCTCATTTGTGATCCGCCAAGAAGCCTGGCAGCAAGATAAGTGTTGCGCTATTGGTAAAACGGTCATGGTACGTTATGACTTTGCCAGCAAAACAAAGCAAATGCTTTCGGCTGATGAAAAAGCTGCATTAACACAGCACCTTGTTGCAACGAGTTAATCGCAGCTTAGCTGTGGCAAGCAGGGTGTAAGGGCCTGTTGACCTTTCAAGGTTAAATTTACAGCAGTCTTTTTGGTATTTAGGCAAGGCAGAGCCTATGTAGTGTGGTTATTCCCCATAAATAGGCGATAACGTAGCATCAATGCCAAATAGGCGCTGCCCAAAGGGTTCTGCCTAGGGTCTATTGACTCTTTGTTGCTCGGTTTTTACTTAGCCCACTAGGTCACAAACCTCGCGCCGCGATTAAATAGCCCCTAGTTTGAATAAATTTTAATCCGCAAGATCAACAGGCCCTAGTCAAATATTGCCCCAAGGCAATGACTTGTTTTTCAGAAAAGCGTAGTCCAAGCTTTGTTCTTCGCCAAAGTATATCTGCGCTGCTTTTTGCCCATTCATGGTTTACTAAGTAATCAACTTCTTGTGCATATAAGCCATGGCCAAAGTGATAACCTAAATCGCCGATTGCTTGGCTTTTACCCAATAATTGATAACTAAGCGTGCCATAGCTGCGAGTCATACGTTTTAAGGTGTCGGTTGGCAGCCAAGGATAGCTGCTTTCTAACTGAGCGATAAGGTATGCTTGGTTACTAAAGTCGCCGCCTGGTAAAGGGGGGGGGTTCGTCCACGAGCCACTCATCTTTGGGTAAAAAGGCGCTAACTTATTGACGGCATTTTCTGCAAGCTTTCTATAAGTGGTAATTTTGCCACCAAACACACTTAATAATGGAGCATGATCAGCCTCATTATTTAATATCAGTTTGTAATCGCGGGTGACAGCTTGGGCATCTGTTGATTTGTCATCTAACAGCGGGCGCACGCCACTAAACGTGTGCACAATATCCGCTTCGCTTATTGGCTTTTTAAAGTAATGATTAGTAATACTGATCAGGTACTCGATTTCTTGCTCACTAATTTTTACATCAGTAATATCGCCGGTGTACTCTTCATCCGTGGTGCCAATCAGTGAGTAATCTTGCTCATAAGGAATCACAAATACAATACGGTTATCTTCATTTTGTAAAATATAGGCAACTGGCTGGCTATGAACTCGAGGCACCACAATGTGACTGCCTTTTACAAGACGAACAGTATGTGGTGTGGGCTGGGTAAATACATCTTCAAATAATGATGCTACCCAAGGGCCTGCAGCATTCACAATACTTTTAGCCTTAATGTTTAGGTGTTGTTTGCTGGCTTGCTGCTCTAAAATCACATCCCAATAGTCTGCGTTACGGATGGCTTTAATACAGCGCGTGCGTGTTGCAATGGTGGCACCCAAATTATGCGCTGCTTGTGCGTTTAAAATCACTAAACGTGCGTCATCAACCCAGCCGTCTGCGTATTCAAAGCCTTGGGTAATGCTGCTGTTAAGAACACTATCGCTGTTAAACTCAATCGCCTTTGAAGCGGGTAAAGTATTACGCTTGGCTAGGTGGTCGTAAATAAATAACCCCAGACGAATCATCCATGGCGATCGTAAATGTGTTTGATGCGGCAGTCGAAAAGACAGTGGCCACATAATATGCGGTGCTTTTTTTAACAGTACTTCACGCTCACGCAAGGCCTCTCTTACCAATCTAAATTGATAATTCTCTAAATAGCGAAGCCCGCCATGAATAAGTTTGCTGCTATTAGAGGAGGTGGCAGAGGCTAAATCGTTCTGCTCACATAAGAGTACTTTTAAGCCACGACCACTAGCATCGGCTGCAATGCCAGCGCCATTAATACCGCCGCCAATAATGAGTAAGTCATATTCGTTGTCGTGTGCGCTCATAGATTTCCCAGTGTTTAGTCTCTCTCGTCGTCAGTGCTATTAGAAAGTCTAACTTGTGCAATGCAATGTAGCCACTTTGCGTATAAATCGTTGCGCTCTTCACTGCTCATGGTTGGTTCAAAGCGACGATCGCTTTTCCACATGTTGGCAAGCTGCGCCGTTGATTCATATACCCCAGTTTGCAGGCCTGCTAAGTAGGCAACCCCCAATGAAGTGGTTTCGGTCAAGGTTGGGCGTTCAACGCTTGCGCCTAAAATGTTAGCTAAAAATGCCATGGCCCAATTATTGTTTGCCATGCCGCCATCAACTCTTAAAATACTAGGGCGAAGTCCGTCACCCTCCATGGCTTTTTGTAAATCTTTGGTTTGATAACCCACTGACTGTAAGGCGGCTGCCACAATAGTACTAATGCCTGAATCTCGGGTTAGGCCTAAAATAGCGCCTCTTGCATTTGCATCCCAATAGGGCGCACCTAAGCCGGTAAACGAGGGGACTAAAAACACCCCATGATCTAAAGGAACATCTTTGACAAGCGCTTCACTTTCTCCCGCGTTTTCTAATAACTTTAAGCCTTCTACTATCCATTGCATGGTGGCACCTGCCATAAAAATGCTGCCTTCAATTGCATAGGTTGGTTTGCCGTTGAGCCGATATGCAAGAGTGGTTAATAAACGGTTATTTGACTTAAGCGCTTTTTCACCAGTGTTAAGCATTAAAAAGCAGCCCGTACCGTAGGTACTTTTTGCCATACCTTCTTCAAAACAGGCTTGACCAATTAAAGCGGCTTGCTGATCGCCAGCAATACCACAAATAGGAATTTCACCACCGAACAACTCGCTGCTTGTCATTCCAAAATCAGCCGCTGAGTCCATTACCTCAGGTAACATAGTCAGTGGAATATCAAATAAAGCCAGCAACTCTTCATCCCAGCATTGCTGATGAATATTAAACAGTAAAGTTCGTGAGGCATTGGTGGCATCGGTTTTATGAGCTTTCCCGTTAGTGAGTTGCCATAGTAGGTAACTATCAACAGTGCCAAAGGCCAGTTCGCCTTCGTGTGCTTGCTCTTTGGCGCCGGTGACGTTATCTAAAATCCAACGGATTTTGGTTGCAGAAAAGTAAGGGTCGAGTACTAAACCGGTTTTATCATTCACCATTTGTGTATGCCCAGCATGACGTAAACTATCGCAATATTCACTGGTACGTCGATCTTGCCACACGATCGCGTTATAAATAGGTTGCCCAGTTTTTTTATTCCACACTAAAGTGGTCTCTCGCTGATTAGCAATGCCGATGGCAATTATATCGGCGGCAGTCACTCGTTGCTGCGCTAAGAGGTTTTTAACGCTGGTTAATACAGTTTGCCAAATATCTACAGGATCGTGTTCAACCCAACCATTTTTTACAAAATGCTGAGGGAAGGTTTGTTGAGCACTCCCTATCACCTGTGCATCTTTGCTATATAAAATAGCCCGAGAGCTTGTTGTTCCTTGATCAATCGAGAGTAAGTATTTAGCCATAAAAAATAACGTTGTTTAATTTAGATAAAGATAGCTTGTCTTTAAGCTAAGTAAATAGCAATGCTTTTGCACCATGATGGTTAAAGTTATGATTAGCATAGGGTAGGAAAGGGGAAATGAAAATTTAATTTTGGCGGCTATTACTTAATAGACGCCAAATAATAGCAATTAATTAGCAGACGTTAATTGTTGATGTAACCAATCTTTCAATATCATTCTGTCATGCTTTAGCTGCTGCATAGCTTCGTCATCGATAGGTGAGTCTTGTAGCTCAAGTACCCGAATTTCTTTATCGATTTCATTATATTGTTTTGCTTTGGTTGCAAAGTTTTCATCATTTGCATTGAGTTTTGCAATAGTTTGCGTGTAATCAGGAAAGTCTTTAGTTAATGAATGGTCTTCGCCTAACATAGGTTACTCCTTGCTTATACGTATTTAATACTCTGTTGAATAATGCAGGTCACTTTATTTATAGATAGTCTGTGACTGCCCAATTACTCATACAATAGAGCTTGGGCTGATTTAAAATAAATCAACCATTGCTGATTGTAAGTCGGCTATTTGTATTTGCTGGGCTGCAAAACACTGACACCTGCAAAGCCTTCAGTTAGAATATGCCTGCAATTCCTAATTACTTTGAGTACTCTATTACATGCTTTTAATGATCGATAACTACGATTCGTTTACCTACAATTTGGTACAGTATTTTCAACGATTAGATCAAGAAGTGTTGGTAAAACGTAACGACCAAATAACACTGAGCGAAATTAAACAGTTAAACCCCGATCACATTGTTATTTCTCCAGGCCCTAAAAGCCCTAATGAGGCTGGGGTTTCGTTATCTGTGGTGGAGCAATTTAAAGGAACTTATCCTATATTAGGTATTTGCCTAGGGCATCAAACGATTGCTCAGGTACTCGGCGGGAAAGTAGTGCGAGCTAAACAGGTGATGCATGGCAAAACATCGCCAATATATCATCAGCATCAAGGTATGTTTAAAGGTTTACCTAACCCGCTGACAGTGTGCCGCTACCATTCTTTAATTGTTGAAGCACACTCATTGCCTAAAGCGCTAGAAGTCACAGCGTGGACTCAAAGCAACACTGGGCAGCGTGATGAAATTATGGGATTATTACATAACGAGCTCGCGCTCGAAGGCGTGCAATTTCATCCTGAAGCAATTTTGACAGAGCAAGGCTTAGCTTTACTTGATAACTTTTTAACACGCTTCTAGGCTTATACCTGCAAGCTATTTACTTTTTCCCTAAGATAGAGCTTATGACCGACACATTGCAGCAACAGCGTATTGTTAACGTGCTACATCAACGAGCGCATGATTTGCTACTGGGTCATAGTTTTGCCAACCAGCAAATAGGCTTTATTCATACCTTAGATCTCAATGATGGTAAACCGGTTAAAAATCGTACCTTATTAGAAGTCGAAGTGGCTGCGCAGCAAAAGCGTCAACAAAAAAGCACTTCACATCAAAAATTACAGGCAAAAACCAGTCAAAAATTACATACGGTTATTGAGACCGTGATGGCCAAGCGCCTTGAAGACATAGATTCTGTTATCAAAGACACTATTGGCATAGATGACAATGTGTCCGCGATACTTGATATTCTTGCAACTCGTGCGGCATCGGTTGGTCGTTTAGAGCCGTTAATTAACGACTTAAATTGGCTTGGACGAGAGTTGGTTACCTTAGTTAATTTACCTTTTTATCGTAAGCAACGCAGTAAAAGTACCTCAGTCAAAGTAGACACCCCAGCACTGGCATTACGCTACGTCGGTTTAGATAACTTACAACTGGTAGTGCCTACTTTTTGTGTGCGTCACTGGATGCCACACAGCACAGCACCATTTCCGCTATTAAAGCGCAGATTAAAAGACAACACCATGTCCTGTGCCATTGCGGCGCAAACGCTTGCTCAACTTAATGGGGTAAACCCCATGCATGCATTTACCCTGGGCATGTTACTGAATGTGGGGCAAATTGCTTTAGTACGTTTATATTTAAAAGTGTTTGATCAGGTATGGCAACGCAAAGTACAGCGTGCTCGTGAAGAAGGTGACAAAAACCTACATACCGCGTTATTGGAGTTAAAGCCCGACCCGCTATTTTTAACGACACTGCTGAATGAAAAATCATTGCTTGTTAGCGCTAAGGTGATTGAGAGCATGTCATTTAAATATTTGCCGTTTGACAGTGTTATGCAGCAGTTAGTGAATGGAGTAGCAAAGGGCGATAGTTTATTGCCATTAACGCAAGTAATTTTAAAAGCGCGTTGTTACTCTCAATACTTAAATTTAAAAGAGCACCAGCTTATTGAAGACGATGAATTACAAAGCTGGTTTAGCTATTATCAGTTCACTAAAAAAGAGTTAGATACCTTACAAACGGGTAATTTTACTAATTTGGCACTGCAAATTGATTAAATCTGTTAATTTTTTTGCGACTATTCATTCACTTTAATTCTACTTCCTCATGTGCTGTTGGTTTATAAGCGCCATGCCTTTTTCGTTGTAGAGGCGCTTACTAAGGTAAGCATTCGTTATTTTTAGCTGCCAAATAGTTATTCACTATCTATGAAATAATATCTTAAGCCCTTTATTTTAAAGGGGTACATGAAAGTTTTTGAAGAGACATAACCCCAAATTTCTGAAATAATGAGCGCCTGAAAATTGAACCACAACGTAGTTTCAGGCAAATATAATCGTATTAATTTTGCCCACCTATTTGGTTATTAACAATAATCACACCCCTATTCTACTGCTTTGTGATGCACACAATTAAGAGGAAATAAAATGACAGTCAATCGCGAATTATTTGATCACGTAATGGTTCCTAACTACGCACCTTCAAGCGTAATTCCAGTTCGAGGCGAAGGCTCTCGTGTATGGGATCAACAAGGACGAGAGTTTATCGACTTTGCTGGTGGTATTGCCGTTAACTGTCTTGGCCATTGCCATCCTGCATTAGTAGGTGCATTAAAAGAGCAAGGCGAAAAAATTTGGCATTTATCAAATGTAATGACCAACGAGCCAGCATTGCGTCTAGCTAAAAAAATGGTTGATGCGACCTTTGCAGAAAAAGTTTACTTTGCAAACTCAGGCGCAGAAGCAAACGAAGCGGCACTTAAATTAGCACGTCGTTTTGCGCTTGATAAATTTGGCGCAGAAAAATCGCAAATTATTGCTTTTAACAAAGGTTTTCACGGTCGTACCTTCTTCACGGTTACTGTAGGCGGTCAAGCAGCTTACTCTGACGGTTTTGGTCCTAAGCCTGGTGATATTGTTCATTGTGACTACAATGATCTTGCCGCATTTGAAGCACTGATCAGTGACAATACCTGTGCAGTAATGATGGAGCCAATTCAAGGTGAAGGCGGTATTATCTCGCCAACTGACGAATTTGCACAAGGCGTTCGTGATTTATGTACTAAGCACAATGCACTGCTTATTTTTGATGAAGTGCAATCAGGTGTTGGTCGTACAGGTGAGCTTTACGCATACCAAGGTTTAAACGTAGTTCCTGACATTTTAACCTCAGCAAAAGCACTCGGTGGTGGTTTCCCAATTGGCGCCATGCTAACAACCACTGAAATTGCACAGCACCTTAAAGTAGGTACTCATGGTTCTACTTACGGCGGTAACCCACTAGCTTGTGCTGTTGCAGAAGCCGCATTTGATACTGTGAATAATCCAGAAGTATTAGCGGGCGTTAAAGCAAAAGCGGCGTTATTTACCGAGCTACTTAATGCGATCAACGAAAAGTACCACGTATTTAGTGAAATTCGTGGCCAAGGTTTATTAATCGGTGCCGTAGTAAATGAGCAGTACAAAGGACGCGCTAAAGAGTTTTTAGTTGCGGGTACTGAGCATGGCTTAATGTCACTTGTGGCAGGTGCTGATGTGGTTCGTTTTACTCCATCTTTGGTAATACCAGAAGCTGATATTCGCGAAGGTATGGCACGCTTTGAAAAAGCAGTAGCCCACGTTGTAAATGCGTAATCGCTAATTTAACTTCTCTAAGGGCAAACATTGTTTGCCCTTGCAGTTCCTATTTACCGTTATATAAGGGAGTAAGCGGATTCATGATGATCCTTCGCCCAATCCAAAAAAGTGATTATGCAGCTTTAGTAACCATCGCCGACGAGTCGGGACATGGCTTTACTTCTTTACCTAATAACGAAGAGTTATTACAAAAGAAGATTGCACATTCTGTTAATTCATTTACAAAAACCACGTCACAACCCGGTGATGAAGGGTACTTATTTGTACTTGAAGACACTGAAACTGGCGAAGTAGTTGGTACTTCAGGTATTGAAGCGGCAGTTGGCTTAGATGACGCATTTTATCATTACCATTTGAGTAAAGTGATTCACTCTTCGCGCACGCTAGATGTATATAAAGCGGTAGATATTCTCACCCTTTGTAACGACTACACTGGGGCTACAGAGCTGTGTACACTGTTTTTAAAAGACGGTTATCGTAAAAACTGTAACGGTAAGCTGCTTTCAAAAGCACGCTTTATGTTTATAAAACAACATCAGCAACGCTTTGCACAAACCGTTATCGCAGAAATGCGTGGCGTATCTGACGAAAACGGCAGTAGCCCATTTTGGCAATGGCTTGAAGAACACTTTTTCTCAATGGATTTCCCAACGGCAGATTATCTGACGGGAATCGGGCAAAAAGTGTTTATTGCTGAGTTAATGCCTAAATACCCAATTTACGTCAATTTATTGAGTAAAGAAGCGCAAGCGGTTATTGGTCAAGTACACGATAATACGCGCCCAGCTATTCAGTTATTAAAAAGCGAAGGCTTTACCTTTAATGGTTACGTTGACATTTTTGATGCGGGTCCAACCGTTGAAGCAAAAGTAGATAACATTGCCACCATTCGTAATGCACAAAACTTTAGTGTTGAAATTGGCGAGATGACAGGCGATACCATGGTATTACTAGCCAATGATAAGCTTGAAGACTTTAGAGCAACCGTAGCGCCAATGGCATTTGATTCGCGTTCTAATAGCCTGGTGCTTACGCAAGAACTTGCTGATGCATTACATTTAAAATCGGGCGATTTTGTTACTGCTACCCCAGTTTAATTTAGGAGAAAGTATATGACTCATCCTGCACAATTTATTAATGGTCAATGGTCACAAGGCCAAGGCACAGAATTTAATTCAGTTAACCCTGCAAATAACGACGTTATTTGGCAGGCATCAGCTGCAAGCGCAGAGCAAGTAGACAGCGCTGTAGCATCAGCACGTGAAGCATTTTATAGCTGGGCTGATAAAAGCTTTAGTGAGCGTTTAGAAATTGTAAAAACCTTTGCTGCAACATTAAAAGAGCACAGCGAAGAGCTAGCGGTTGCTATTGCACAAGAAACAGGTAAACCACTTTGGGAAACACGTACTGAAGCGGGCGCTATGGTAGGTAAAATTGCCATTGCTGAAAAAGCATTTTTAGATCGTACAGGTGATGTTGAAAACGCTATGCCGCAAGGTCGTGCGATGATCCGTCATAAGCCACATGGTGTTGTTGCTGTATTTGGTCCTTATAACTTCCCTGGGCACTTACCAAATGGCCACATTGTACCTGCACTTTTAGCTGGTAATACTGTGGTATTTAAACCCTCTGAACTTACACCTATGGTGGCTGAGCTAACCCTTAAACTATGGGAAAAAGCCGGTTTACCAGCAGGGGTTATTAACTTAGTACAAGGTGAAGTAGAAACAGGTAAAGCATTGGCGTCACACAAAGGCATTGATGGTTTATTCTTTACTGGGTCTTCACGTACGGGTCATATTTTACATGAACAGTTCGCAGGTCAACCAGGCAAGATTTTAGCGCTTGAAATGGGTGGTAATAATCCGCTAATCGTTAAAGATGCAGAAGATACCCTCGCTGTAGTGCATGATATTGTGCAGTCTGCGTTTATCTCAAGCGGCCAACGTTGTACATGTGCGCGTAAACTATTTTTACCAACCGGCGCTAAAGGCGATGAAATTTTAGCGCGCTTAATTACAGCGACTAAAGCAATTAAAGTTGGTAACTACGACGATGCTGACCAACCATTTATGGGCTCAATGATATCAGCGGCCGCTGCGGCTGGTATGGTTAAAGCACAAGATGAGTTAAAAGCCATGGGTGGAGAAGTATTAGTTGAGCTTGAGCACACAGCAAATACAGGTTTTGTTACACCGGGTATTATTGAGTGTACAAATATTAATGACTTCCCAGATGAAGAGCATTTTGGTCCACTTTTAAAAGTATTCCGCTTTGACGATTTTGACCAAGCGATTGATAAAGCAAACGACACTAGCTTTGGTTTATCAGCAGGTTTACTAAGTGATAACCAAGCTGATTACGATCATTTCTTACGTCGTATTCGTGCGGGTATTGTTAACTGGAACCGCCCAATTACAGGTGCTTCAAGTGCTGCACCGTTTGGTGGTATTGGTGCCTCAGGTAATCACAGAGCAAGCGCTTATTACGCTGCCGATTACTGTGCATACCCTGTTGCGTCTGTGGAACTTGAAAAAGTAACCATGCCGGCAACATTAAGCCCAGGCTTAAAAATAGATTAAGTACTCTGAACATTAGTTAAGTACGACTTAATTAGTATAAAAGCAGCTTCGGCTGCTTTTTTTGTATTGCAATCTCACAAAGCTAGCAATTATCAGTGCTTTCTGCTTAAATTAAGCATTAGTAATTGCGAGGTAAATAAACAATGGTTTTAAACAGGCAAGGGTACGATGATTTAATAATGTACCTAACTCAGAATTTAGCGATGTTTGAGAAACCAGGCGAAATAAAGCCCGGCGCACCAACCGTTATTGAGTTAATTGAAGATGTCATTGCCGAAAATGTGATACTCATTTGCCAACAGCATCCTGACCTTTCTACTGAGCAACGTAGCCAAATTGTACGCGAAGTTGATGGTATTGTTTACGATTTACAAGAAGTACTTAGTAGTGTGACTTCCCACACTGTTACAGTCGAACAGCATGCTTTTATTGACGAGTTTGCTGGGCTAGTCAAAAACTTATTTGATAACGCAATTAATTAATAGTCCCCCTTTAAAAACCACGCTTTATTCGCTATTTAATTTTAAATACGCGTGAGCGTCTACGTGTAATGAATATAAATTATTGAGATAAAACAATGCAAGCAAATGTAAAATGGGTTGAAGGTAATACGTATATAGGTCGCTCTAACAGCAACCATAATGTGGTATTTGATGCGGGTAGTGATGGAGCTGCACCGAGTCCAATGGAAATGGTACTGATGTCTGTGGGTGGTTGTTCGTCGGTTGATGTTGTTAGCATTTTAAAAAAAACCAAACAAGACTTCTCATCAGTTGATGTGCAGTTAACTGCTGAGCGAGCAGAAACAGCCCCGCGGGTGTTTACAAAAATTAATTTACACTTTGTTGTAACTGGTAATAATGTCTCTGAAAAACACTTAGAACGAGCGGTTTCGCTTTCCGCTGAAAAGTATTGTTCTGTTGCATTAATGCTTGATAAAACAGTAGAAATTACTCATAGCCACGAAGTTGTTCAAGATCAGGGAAAATAACGCTTTTTCCGTGAGTGAAATTCGTATAAAATCCGCGAACTTTTCATTCTGCAGGTGCAGATTTCACTAATTTATAGGTTGGTTTATTATGAACAAACCCTTCGATAAACTTAAACTTCATGGCTTTAATAATTTAACCAAAAGCTTAAGCTTTAGTATTTACGATATTTGCTATGCAAAAACAGAGCAACAACGTAAAGAATACATAGAATATATCGATGAGCAGTATAGTGCAGATAGACTAACCGACATTTTAGGCGATGTGGTTGATATTATTGGTGCCAATATATTAAACGTTGCACGTCAAGATTACGAGCCACAAGGTGCCAGCGTAACTATTTTAGTTTCAGAAGAGCCGGTAGAAGAGCAGCAAAATTATGATGCTGATGAAGCGCCAGGACCATTACCTGACTCAGTGGTTGCACACCTTGATAAAAGCCATATATGCGTTCACACATACCCTGAAGCACACCCTGATGATGGCATTTGTACTTTCCGTGCGGATATTGAAGTATCAACCTGTGGCATTATTTCACCACTTAAAGCGTTAAACTTCTTAATTCATAGTCTTGAGTCTGATGTGGTAACGATTGATTACCGTGTACGTGGCTTTACCCGTGATGTAAACGGCGTTAAACATTACATTGATCATGCAATTAATTCGATTCAAAACTTCATGACAGAAGATACCAAAGAAGCGTACCAAATGATGGACGTGAACGTGTATCAAGAAAACCTGTTCCATACCAAAATGATGTTAAAAGAAACCGATTTAAATACGTATTTATTTGGTTTATCTACTGATGATTTGTCAGCTGACGAAGAAGAAGAGATTCGCTCAAAACTAACACGTGAAATGCAAGAAATATTCTATGGCCGTAATCTGCCAGATACAGAATAATAGCAACGCATTAAATAAAAATGGCGCTCATTGAGCGCCATTTTTGTATGTGTTGTTTAATGTTACTTAACGAGTAATAACTCGGTTTGTCGGCCATTGAGATACCACACACCGGTTTTATCAAACATGGCGTCTTCTTCTAGCATTATTCTTATTTCTTTATTCCACGGTTTTATAAACACCGCATTGTTAAGCTCAATAGAATATGCCGTGTTTAAATGCAGCGGGTAATCGCCATCCCCCGGTACACCTTGCTGAGCATCCCACATACCTAATGTAGTGCCAGCTGCATGACCATGATAGCCAAGCGGGTGAGTATAAATAGTGGGCTTTAACCCCTGTGCAATGGCTTTTTCACGGGCGGCTTTTAAAACCTGATTACCTGTTTTACCAGCTGTAAATTCAGCTGTAAAAATGTCTTGTAGCTTATTACCCTTTTTTAACGCATCAACTAGGTAATCGGGAGCTTTTGTCTCGCCTGGTTTTAAAACATACGCGTGTTGTTGAGTGTCGGTATTTAAGCGCAAATAATTAATGCCAAAATCGACATGTAATAAGTCGCCTGCTTGAATAACATTATCGGCATAGCCGTTGGTAAAGCTGTCTTCATGGTCGAACGATTTGCTGTCGGCGCGTTGTATTGCAATGCTAGGATGAAACCACGTTTGCAGCTTAAGCTCCCTTACCCGCTCTCTAAACCACCACACTAAATCGTCGCTGGTTGTCTCTCCAACCGTAATAGTATTACTGGAGAATCCCTCAGCAATAATATGATGGGCAATAGATACAATATGCTTATACATATCTACTTCTTCGGGAATACGTTGTTCAAGCCATGAAACAGCCAGCGGCTCGGCTGATATTATTTTGCTTTGATATGGTTTAGGTAGGGTAGACATTAATTGTTTATAATCGCCCAGTACCAAGCCATCGGCATGAGCCCAGTCTGTTGATGTATTAAGGGCAATATTTCGTGGTTGGTATTGCTCAATTAGCTCATTAAGTGCACGCCACTGATTGGGCTGTGCTTGCTTATCCCAGGCCTTTTTAAACACACTTCCTATTTTGTAAGGCGCAATTGCAAAGGCGTCAACACCGCCTTGTTTGTTAACTGCAAATAATAAAATAGTGGTGCGCCTTGCCGAAAGCCATGTAGCAGGCAGCATGGTTTTTAATATCGGGTCTTCATTATATTCGCGGCTTATCATTAGCCACATATCTATATTGTGTTGCTGCATTAATGTGGGCAATAACGTTTTAATACGTTTTTCGGTAATGCTATCGATAAACGCGGCTCTTTCCTTCATTGATAGAATAGTAGGGGGCTCAGCGGCTTTAATTACAGGGCTAAGTAGTATGAGTATAAAAGTGAGTAAAAAAACGTATTTATTGTTTTGCATGGCTGGCTTATTTTTTAGACGAATATATAAGCTAACATTGCACAAACAATAATATAAACAAATCATTTGCGATAAACCGCAGGCACAAAAAAACCCAGCAAAATGCGCTGGGCTTTTGTAATAAATACTGCTTAGCTAAGCATGCTGTACAGTAACGCAAATACAGCTAATGAGCCAACAGCCAGTACAAATAAGGTACTTAAACGGTTACGGTATTTTTGTAAGCTAGGCACTTTGTAAACTGCAATCATTGGCATAATGAATAAAATCATCGCAATGATTGGGCCTGATAACTGATCCATCATATCTAGTATGCTTGGGTTTTTAACCGCGCAGAACCAAATAGCGAAAAACATCAGTACCGCACCCACTTTATCAGCCACTTTAGGGCTCATGTTTGAGTGTTTAGTCACTAACCCAGTAAAGCTTTCGCGTGCCCCTAAAAAGTGACCTAAAAACGACGACATAATCGCAATAAAGGCAACCAAAGGCCCCAGCGTTGCAATAAATGAGTTTTCTGTAATATTAGCCAAATAAGATAAAACAGAGACGTTTGCCGCTTTTGCTTCAGCCATTTGGTCACCGGTAAGCGATAACACACATGAGAACACAAATAACAAAACAAAGGTGATCAGTAATAAGCTGGTACGTTTTAGAATTGCTTCAGACTTAGACGTTGCTATGTCACCATAGTGACTGCGTTGCTTATTAACAAAGCTTGAAATAGCCGCTGCATGGCTAAACGAAAATACAATAATAGGAATTGATAACCATAGTGTTTTACTAAAGCTACCTAGCTCAGGCAAGGCTGTATCGGGCATTTGCCAGCTTGGGATTAAATACAGAGACAAAAAGAACAAAATACCCACAAGTGGATAAACTAAAATAGCAAAGGCGCGCAGCATTAAGCGTTCACCGCCCATCATTAAGCCAATCATTAGCGCAACTAAAATACCCGATAAAACAACGCGTGACGGCGACTCCATCCCTAATTGATTGACCATAAAGCTGTCTACCGTATTGGTTAAGCCGACACCGTAAATAAGCAAAATGGGGAAAATCGATAAAAAGTATAACAAGGAGATCAGCCGACCCGCGTTTACGCCAAAGTGTTCTTCTACTACATCGGTAAAGTCAGCCTCTTTATTTTTTGACGATAATACAAAACGCGCCAAACCACGGTGTGCCAAAAAGGTCATAGGAAAGGCTAAACACGCCATAATAATC
Organism: Pseudoalteromonas sp. BSi20311; assembly: GCF_000239875.1. NCBI lineage: Bacteria > Pseudomonadati > Pseudomonadota > Gammaproteobacteria > Alteromonadales > Pseudoalteromonadaceae > Pseudoalteromonas > Pseudoalteromonas sp. BSi20311. The sequence continues at coordinate 92,969 of NZ_BADU01000002.1, forward strand.
AGCGGCCAAAAACCACCAATACCAATATTAATCGGTAAAAATAAAATACCAGCACCCACTGCGGTGCCAAAAAGGCTCAGTGTCCACTGCGTATCATGCAGGTTCCATTTTGATTTAGACGTGTGTGCGTCTTGTGCTGGTGCATTTGAAAGCGTTGCACCTTGAGATGTTGTCATGTGTGTGTATCCATTATTTATCATAATAATTGCGCCGAAGAATATAGTTTTTAACCACACATTTCATGTGTTTTTATGTCGTGGATATAAATTTGTTGTAGCGTATTAGTTACTGACTGTCACGAATATGAAACAGTGCTCAAAAGGCAAGCAATTAGCGCGGGAATATGCCGCGAAATGAGTGAATAATGTTCACTTTTTTGAGTTAAGAGTGTGGGGAATATATTTATATATATTTGTTAAAGTGCTAAGTGCTTGTTGGGTTTCGTTCCACTCAACCCAACCTACGGTGTTTAAATTGCCATTGAGCTGCTCGCGACTCTAAGCCCGTAGCCCGCAACTCTCAGCTCTTATTCTTCCACCGCACTCACCACAAAATATGGATTCAAGTACTCATCTTTGGTGTTATAAATAAGCGGACTGCCATCAAGTTTAGTCACTTTTGCACCGGCTATTTCGGCAATAGCATGGCCAGCGCCTGTGTCCCATTCGCAGGTTGGGCCCAAGCGGGGGTAAATATCAGCACTGCCTTCGGCGACTAAACACAGTTTCAGTGAACTGCCTTTTGACACCATTTCAACCTCATCAAAGCGTTTTACAAATTCAGCTAAATCAGGGGAGGGGTGCGAGCGACTGCCTACAACACGAATAAGCCCTTTGTTAGGCTTAGTGGTGACTTTAAGCTCGATGCGCTCATCGCCTTTGTCTTTAAAAGCACCAATGGCTTCGGCGGCTATGTACGATACACCTAGCGCAGGGGCATCAACCACAGCTAAAACTGGTTTGCCATTTTCGATTAGGGCAATATTAACGGTAAATTCACCGTTCTTTTTAATAAATTCTTTGGTGCCATCAATTGGGTCAACCAGCCAATAGCTGTTCCATGTTTGGCGTACGTCCCAACCAATGTCGGCACTTTCTTCACTCAATACAGGAATATCGGGAGTGAGCTTTTTGAGTCCTGCACTAATGATTTTATGAGCTGCTAAGTCGGCGTCGGTTACGGGGCTTTCATCAGCTTTGTATTCAACGTTGAAGTCTTTGTTGTAAATACCCATAATCGCGCTTCCCGCTTCGCGAGCGAGAATAAGGGTTTCTTCTAGCAGTTCAGTTTGGTTCATTAGATGGGCCTATAGTATATGCTGATGTTTTAGATACGTTATCAGTTGAGCTACCGATTGGTCTAGGGTGTTTTTACTGGTATCTAAAATTATTTCAGGATTAACCGGCGGCTGGTAAGTTGAATCAATCCCGGTAAAGTGTTTAATTTCACCAGCGCGCGCCTTTTTATATAAGCCTTTTGGGTCGCGACTTTCACACACCTCAAGAGGGGTGTCGATGAATACCTCGATAAATTCACCCTCATCAACTAACTCACGAACCATGTCGCGCTCAGCTTTAAAAGGAGATATAAACGCAGTAAGGACTAACAAACCAGCGTCAACCATTAGCTTGGCGGTTTCGCCTACGCGGCGGATATTTTCAACGCGATCGGCATCACTAAAGCCTAAATCTTTACATAAACCATGGCGTACATTGTCGCCATCAAGTAGGTACGTGTGCGCACCTTGCTGATTGAGTGCTGCTTCTAGTGCATTCGCAACGGTACTTTTACCTGAGCCAGAAAAACCAGTAAACCATAAAATAGCCGGCTTATGCTTTTTTTGTTCGCTGCGCTGTACTTTAGTGGTGGCGTAATTATGCCAAACAATATTGTTATCCATTTGCTGTGTCTCTTTATGCTATAAACGCGGGCATTAAAACGGAAATACCAGCGGGATCAAAGTCAGTACGGTGATTGAATAAATAATAGAAAGCGGTAGTCCCATCATTACATAGTCTTTTAGTCGGTAGTTACCCGCGCTATAAACCATTAGATTAGTTTGATAACCAAAAGGTGAAATAAAGCTGGCTGAAGCGCCAAATGCAACCGCCATAATAAACGGTAAAGGTTCTACGTTAAAGCCAATGGCTAATGAGTAGGCAACCGGAAACGATAGCGCTGCTGCGGCATTATTAGTGATTAATTCGGTAAATAATACGGTCATTAAAAATATAGCGATAAACGCGCCATAGGGGCCAAAGTCGCCTAGCACTACAAACATAGCGTCTGATATTTGCCCAGCAAGGCCGGTGCCTATCATCAGCTTAGCTAAACCTATGGCACTGCCTACTACGGCAAGTAACTCAATAGGAAAGCGGCGTTTTATTTCGCTCAGCTTAATCGTGCCACACAACATCAGCCCAATAAGTAACACTAATAAGCCTTTAACCAGCGGTACTACACCTAAAATACTTAATCCCAGCACACCTGCAAAACTTAACAATACAATGTTTGATTGTTTTGCACCGAGGTGGGTTTGTAAATCAAGCCCTGAAATATACACAAATTCGCGCTTTAAGTTAGTTAAGTCATAAAAGCTTTTACCAGGGGCGAGGATTAATGAATCACCCGCTTGTAAGCGCACTTGCCCAAGCCCGCCTTGTAAGCGGTCGTGACCACGGCGAATAGCAATAACGGCCGCATGAAATTGCTCTCTAAAGCGGGCTTCTTTTACCGTTTTGCCAATTAATTTAGACGACTGACTAACGACAACTTCAACGAGGTGTTCTATGTCTTTTTCGTGTTTGTCATGCACCACTTTTAAGCCGTCAAAACGAGTAAGTAAAGGTACCGACTTTATATCGCCTACAAACAGCAGTATGTCGTCTTGTTGAATAATATGTTGCGGGGTCACGGCGCAAATGCGGTTGCCATCGCGAATAATTTCAGCCAAAAACAAGTCTTTTAAATCGCGTAAACCGTTTTCTTCTACGGTGCGGTTTATTAGTTTAGAACCACTTTGTACTTTCCCTTCTAAATAAAAAGGCACCACCTCTTGGCTATTTTTACCATTGTCGGGCAGGCATTTTAGCATCACTAAAATAGTGATTAAGCCAATACTGAGTGCGCCCAAACCCACCAAGGTAAAGTCAAAAAAGCCCAGTGGCGCCATACCGGCATCTACTGCAAAACCATTTACAATTAAGTTAGTAGAGGTACCAATAAGCGTAATCGTCCCCCCTAAAATAGCGGTGTACGACAAGGGTAACAGCAGCTTTGAAGGGGAGTGATTTGGGTTATCCTTTATGGCGGTAATTAAAGAGGCAACCACCGCAGTATTATTAGTAAACGACGATAAAAAGGCGGTAGAAAGCCCTAATTTAGTTACTGACTTAACTAAACTACCACTGGATAACGATTTAGCTAAGCGTTGAATAAGTGTGGTTTTTTCTATCGCTATCGACACTAAAATTAATAACACTAAAGTAATTAATGATGAGTTAGTGTAATTAACCAGCATGCTTTCTAAATCTATTAACCCGGTTAGGTAGCTGGTGCCTATGGCACTAACAAATAACCATGCAGGATTAATACGGGTGCCAAACAGGCACCCGACTAAAAGCAACATAATGCCTGTTAAAATGAGCTGTTCTACCATGCTTTAAATGTTCCTAACAGGCGTTCATTAACGTTATAGCTTTGAGATATCAAGCGCTTGCCAATGTGGAAAGTGCTTGCGTACGAGGGCATTAAATTCAACTTCAAAGTCGCTAAATTGTCCCGCGTTTTCTTCACTTTGCAGTACCTGTTCTATCATTCCCGCTGCAACCGTTAAGTTTGATAAACGATCAATAAGAATAAACGAACCGGTTTCATGATTATGATGGTACTGATCGGCTAAAATAGTCTCGGTCAGCTCCAGTGTCACAATCGCAATTTCGTTTAACTGCAATGAATCTGCACTGCCATGCTCTAGCGTGTTTACATCAATTGTGTGATCAATTTTTGTGACCATGGCCGAGGTGTTTTTACTGCCAAGTTTAAGGTTGTAGCTTTTACCGAGTACCAATGGTGACTCGTGCATCCACACAATTTTAGCCTGTAATTGGTTGGTTACTTGAGCTTGCGAATTTGCAGGCACAATAACGTCTCCTCGGCTAATATCTATTTCAGTATTAAGAGTAACCGTAATTGCTTGGCCAGCTTGTGCAGTATCTAGGTTGCCATCAAAAGTAACAATTTCTTTAATATGTGATGTTTTACCTGATGGCAGTACCTTTACTTCATCACCTACACGTAATTTACCCGATGTAAGCGTGCCTTGAAAACCACGGAAGTTTAGATTAGGGCGTACCACGTATTGCACCGGAAGACGCGCTTCAAAACCGGTGTCGATTTCAGCTGCTGGTGAATCTTCTAACAGCTCAAGCAACGGCTTGTCAGTGTAATAAGGAGTGTGCGCAGAGCGAGTTACTACGTTATCGCCTTTAAGCGCCGACATAGGCACAAACTTAATATTTGATACGTTAAGTTGCTCGGCAAATTTTAAATAATCGGCTTTAATTTTTTCATAAACGGTTTCATCAAAATCAACAATATCCATTTTGTTAACCGCAACCACGAACTGCTTAATGCCTAATGAGTCACAAATAAAGCTATGACGCTTAGTTTGTACCTGCACGCCATAGCGCGCATCCACTAAAATAATGGCAACATCACTAGTTGAAGCGCCAGTAACCATGTTTCGGGTATACTGCTCATGCCCTGGGGTGTCGGCTATAATAAACTTACGTTTAGCGGTTGAAAAGTAGCGGTACGCTACGTCAATTGTTATACCTTGCTCACGCTCAGCTTGTAGGCCATCTACTAACAGTGCTAAATCAAGATCTTCACCGGCGTTACCCACTTTTTCGTTATCTTTATGAAGCGCGGCTAGCTGATCTTCATAAATTTGGTGACTATCGTGCAGTAGGCGGCCAATTAAGGTTGATTTACCGTCATCCACACTGCCACAAGTCAGCATACGCAATAAGCTTTTATCTTGTTGACGTGCTAGGTAAGCGTCTATACCAATTTCTTTTACTTCATTAAATGTATCGTTATTTAGGTTAGACATTAGAAGTACCCCTCACGTTTTTTCTTCTCCATAGAGCCTGCTGAATCATGATCAATCACTCGACCTTCACGTTCAGATGACGATGAAAGCAGCATTTCTTCAATAATTTCGGTTAGATTGCTGGCGGTAGATTCAACTGCACCTGTTAGTGGGTAACAGCCTAATGTTCTAAAGCGAACCGACTTCATTTGCGGTACTTCACCTTCATTAAGTGGCATGCGATCGTCATCAACCATAATTAAAGTACCATCGCGCTCTACTACAGGGCGCTCTTTAGCAAGGTAAAGTGGCACCATTTCGATGTTTTCTTGATATATGTATTGCCAAATATCTAGTTCAGTCCAGTTAGACAGTGGGAATACACGAATGCTTTCTCCTGGGTTCACTTGGCTGTTATAGGTATTCCAAAGCTCAGGACGTTGGTTTTTAGGATCCCAGCGATGGTGTTTATCACGAAATGAGTAAACACGCTCTTTAGCCCGTGATTTCTCTTCATCACGACGTGCGCCACCAAATGCGGCATCAAAACCGTACTTGTTGAGCGCTTGCTTTAATCCTTGGGTTTTCATGATATCGGTATGTTTACCCGAACCATGCGTGAATGGGCCTACACCCATTTCGATGCCTTCAGGGTTTTTGTGTACGATTAAATCAAAGCCATACTCTTTGGCTAAACGGTCGCGAAACTCAATCATTTCACGAAACTTCCAGTTGGTGTCTACGTGTAATAACGGAAACGGAATCTTCGCAGGGTAAAATGCTTTACGAGCTAGATGCAAAAGCACCGATGAGTCTTTACCGATTGAGTAAAGCATAACTGGGTTCTCAAACTCAGCGGCGACTTCGCGCATGATTTTGATACTTTCAGCTTCAAGTTGCTGAAGGTGAGTTAAAGCCATTGTTGGTCGTCCTACTAAAATGATTAAATTAAAATCTGTTAAATTACGCTACGTCTGTCAGCGGTTGGGCAAAGCTACTGATCTGCGCTTTTTCGCCAAACCAGTGTAATTCTTGATGCAGCGAAGCCACTTCACCAATAATCAGTAACGCGGGCGAAATTATTTGATGCTGCTCAATTAACTGTGCTAATTGGTCTAACTGTCCTGTGACAACACGTTGATTTTTACGGGTGCCGTTTTCAATAATTGCCACTGGTGTTGTTGCTTCTCGCCCATGTTTTAATAGCTCAGCTTGAATATGCGGCGATTTAATCACCCCCATATAAATAGCCAGTGTTTGGTTTTTTTGAGCAAGCGACTGCCAATTAAGCTCTTGGCCTTCCTTTTTACAGTGACCAGTAACAAATTGAATAGCTTGAGCATGGTCGCGATGCGTTAAAGGAATACCTGCATAGGCACTACAGCCTGCGGCCGCTGTTATACCTGGCACTATTTGGTAATTTACGTTATTGGCTGCCAGTACTTGTACTTCTTCGCCACCACGGCCATAAATAAACGGGTCGCCCCCTTTAATACGGCATACTTTTTTACCTTGCTGCGCTAAATCAACTAGCATCTGATTAGTATCTTCTTGCGCTACGCTATGATCGCCTAAGCGTTTACCCACACAAATTAAATCAGCATCGCGGCGCACTAATTCCATAATTTCATCGGAAACCAAGTAATCATATACCACCACATCGGCTTGTTGCATTAGTTGCAATGCTTTTAGGGTGAGTAGCTCCGGATCCCCAGGGCCTGCACCCACTACGTATACTTCGCCTTCTGGTTCAACTTTGGCATCTAGCATTTGCTCTAATTGTTGCTCAGCGCCATGGGTGTCACCGGTTTGGACTTTACTCACTACTGATGAATCAAATACGCCTTCCCAAAACTGGCGACGATCGGCAAAGTGTTTAAAGCGCTGTTTTACTTTATGGCGAAAGCCACCGACTAAGTTGGCTAGCGGGCCAATATGCTGCGGGATAAGTGTTTCGAGCTTTTCGCGTAAACGCCGTGCTAATACCGGCGCGGTACCTGCGCTTGAAATCGCAATGGTAATTGGGTTGCGATCAACAATAGAGGGGAAAATAAAGGTACATTTAGGTTGATCATCCACCACGTTTACAAACACATTACGGGCATTGGCGAGTTCAAATACCGTATTGTTAACTTCATCATTGTCGGTGGCGGCAATAATCAAAATTTTGCCATCAAGATGTGACTCTTCAAAATAGGCATCTATTAATGTTACTTCATTGTTGTGAGCATGTTCTTTTAATTCATCACAAAACCATGGGGCAACTAAGGTTACAGCGGCACGCGCTTTTAAGAACGCGCGGCATTTTCGCAAGGCAACCTCTCCACCGCCAACTACCAATACTGGCTTGTTGTCGAGTTTGGTAAAGATAGGTAAATATTGCACTGAGTAACGCCCCTAAAAAAGATAATAAAGTGTATAACGCAAAGGCAGAATATAGCGGCTATTGATAAGTAAAAAATAATTAAATCTTAGTTGATATACTTAAAAGTTATATGAATCATGTTTTTTAGGTCTAAATCGTATTTAGTAAGGGGTAGAGTGACATTTAGTATAAAAAACGCGCTTATAGTGTTTGGTTATGAGCTATAGCAAGATTAAGCTATGATACTTATATAGTTTAAGGTTTCTAAAATTTCATGGGCATAAAATGACAAATAACATTCAAAACGCCATGCTAGCTGTTAGTTTAATGGATTTAACCAGTTTAAACACCGATGATAGTCAAGCTAGTATTAATGCATTAGTAAACAGTATTGATCCTAAGTTAGGCACGCCTGCTGCAGTTTGTGTGTTTAGTGAATTTGTAGATGATGCAAAAATAGCACTCGCTAATCGGTTATTGAGTCATGTAAAAGTGGCCACAGTGACTAACTTTCCTACAGGTGATGCGCCACTTAATGAAGTGCTTAATGAAACACTAATAGCTATAGAGCGTGGGGCCGATGAAATTGACTTAGTCATTCCTTACAAAGCACTTATAAAAGGTGAAGCTGATACGGTGCTGGAATACGTGAGTGAAAGTAAAAAAGCATGTGGTAGTCGCGCTAAACTTAAAGTGATTATTGAAAGCGGTGAGCTAAAAACACCTGCACTTATTGCTCAAGCAACCGAGCTTGCTATTCAAGGGGGAGCTGATTTTGTAAAAACCAGCACCGGTAAAGTTGCGGTTAACGCCACGCTTGAAGCAACTGAAATTATGCTTAAAGCTATTAAAAAGTCATCAAAACCAGTTGGCTTTAAGGCCGCTGGCGGGGTAAAAACCTCAGTAGATGCCAATGCTTATATGCAACTAACAACTGAGATTATGGGCCATGATTATTTAGCTCCAGAGACATTTAGGTTTGGCGCTTCATCGTTGTTAAATGACGTTTATAAGGTATTGAATGAAACGCAGTAGTGATGCCGAAAAACAACAATTAGAGCACGATGCAGCTAAGTTGTTTTTGCGATGTTATGAACAGCAAACCGGCATTCATATGCGCCACATTTGGCATAATGAACCCGATAGACCTGATGTAAGCTGTTACCAAGCAAATGAGCAACTCGATATAGAAGTAGCGCATTTATACGCTAGTGAAACCGAAGCAATGGCCGTGCTAGGCCGACCACTGTCGATACAAATGCAACGTGACTTAGCTGACATGGCTCAACAGCCCAGTGAGCATCGACTGCAATCAGCATTAGGACGATTGCTCAAACAAAAAGCGACTAAGCGTTATTACTCAAAACGTACCTGGTTGCTAATTCGTAATGCCAGTACCATTTGGCATAAGAGTGATTTTGAAGCGGTAATAAAAAAAGTAGCCTTTCCAAAAACCCATCAATTTGAGCAAATTTGGTTGTTATGTGATTTTTATAAAGGTGAATTATTACAAGTAGATTAACGAAAGAAGAGGCTAGTTTGTATCAATAAAATGCTTCTAAACGGATGAAAGCGACAGGATTAATCTGATTATCGGGTCTGTAAACTTATTAACCGCGAAGATTTTATCAGATGGGTATCTTTACTCTTGTGTTAATGAATTGCGTAAGTATAATAGGCATCCACTTTGCAGGGGCGTAGTTCCAATTGGTAGAACAGCGGTCTCCAAAACCGACGGTTGGGAGTTCGAATCTCTCCGCCCCTGCCAATTTTTACAAAGTGAGCAAAGTCTAGAACTAAAAATCGGTTTAAGTAAGCTTGTTTTTAAGTTTAGATTTTAATGGATTAACCCTGTCGACGTGCAGGGTTGTTGTGTCTGTAGTTAAGGTAATAATATTATGAGCACGAATGTGGAAACACCATCAAGTGGGATGGATGCGGTAAAGTGGCTTGTGGCAATTGCGCTACTTGCAGGCGCAGTAGTTGGTAATTATATGTATGCAGATCAGTCTGTATTATTACGTGCTATTGGTGTTGTTGTTGCCGTTGCAGCGGGTTTAGGCATCGCAGCAGTAACTGAAAAAGGACGTACCTTTCTAGCTTTTGCAAAAGAAGCACGTATTGAAGTACGTAAAGTAGTTTGGCCAACGCGTCAAGAGACAACGCACACGACATTAATCGTAATGGTTGCAACAGTGATTATGGCATTAATCCTTTGGGGATTAGATGGCATATTATTCCGCGCTGTAGGCTTTTTAACTGGATTGGAGATCTGATCCCATGTCGGATGAGAATAACGAAAAGAAACTACGTTGGTACGTAGTACAGGCTTTCTCAGGTTATGAGAAGCGTGTTGCTCAAACTTTATTAGAGCACATTAAAATCAAAGGTCTAGAAGATAGCTTTGGTGAAGTATTAGTTCCTACTGAAGAAGTAGTAGAGATGCGTGCTGGTCAAAAGCGTAAATCTGAGCGTAAATTCTTCCCAGGTTACGTACTAGTACAAATGGATATGAACGATGCAAGCTGGCACTTAGTAAATAGCACTGAACGTGTTATGGGCTTTATTGGTGGCACATCAGACCGTCCTGCGCCTATCAGCACTAAAGAAGCTGATCGTATTCTTAACCGTCTACAAGAGAACGCAGAAGCGCCTAAACCAGCAACATTATTTGAGCCGGGTGAAGTGGTTCGTGTTACTGATGGTCCATTTGCAGACTTTAGTGGTGTGGTTGAAGAAGTTGACTACGAAAAGAGCCGCGTTAAAGTGTCGGTACTTATTTTTGGTCGTTCTACGCCAGTTGAACTTGAATTTGGTCAAGTTGAACAAGATAAGTAATTGATTTAAAGCGTCGCGTCAAAAGTTTTTAAATTTTTGGCACGAAGCTTGAAAAAGGCCGCTGATTAACTTATAATCAGCGGCCTTTTTGTATTCAGGGAAAACGTTTGTTTAACTGTTTACTAAAAAGTGAGAAACCAATTTTTAAACTGGGAAGCCGCTAGAGTACGCGTCCTCGCGCGCACAAGGCTAAGACCCACCTAATGAGGTATTTATAATGGCTAAGAAAGTTGAAGCTCTAATCAAGCTACAAGTTGCTGCTGGTATGGCTAACCCTAGTCCTCCAGTAGGTCCAGCACTAGGTCAACACGGTGTAAACATCATGGAATTCTGTAAAGCGTTCAACGCACGTACAGAATCTATCGAAAAAGGCGCTCCAGTTCCTGTAGTGATCTCTGTTTACGGCGACCGTTCATTTACGTTCGACATGAAAACGCCACCGGCTGCTTACTTACTTAAGAAAGCTGCAGGTATCAAATCTGGTTCAGGCCGTCCTAACACTGAAAAAGTAGGCACAGTAACTCGTGCTCAACTTGAAGAAATCGTTGAGACAAAGAAACCAGACCTTACAGCTTCTGATTTAGAAGCTGCGGTTCGCACTATCGCAGGTTCTGCGCGTGCGATGGGCTTGAACGTAGAGGACTAAGATAATGGCTAAATTAACTAAACGTATGCGTACTATCCGCGAAAAAGTGGAAGTAACTAAAGATTACGAAATTAACGAAGCAGTTGCTCTTTTAAAAGAACTAGCAACAGCTAAATTCGTAGAAAGTGTTGACGTTGCTGTTAACCTTGGTATCGATGCTCGTAAATCTGATCAAAACGTTCGTGGTGCTACTGTACTACCTAACGGTACTGGTCGTGACGTTCGTGTTGCTGTATTCACTCAAGGCGCTAATGCAGAAGCTGCAAAAGAAGCCGGTGCTGAGTTAGTAGGCATGGAAGATCTTGCTGAACTAGTTAAGAAAGGCGAGATGAATTTTGACGTTGTTGTTGCATCACCAGACGCTATGCGTGTTGTTGGTCAACTAGGTCAAATCTTAGGCCCACGTGGTCTAATGCCAAACCCTAAAACTGGTACTGTAACACCTAACGTTGCAGAAGCAGTTAAAAATGCGAAAGCAGGTCAAGTGCGTTACCGCAATGACAAAAATGGTATCATCCATACTACTATTGGTAAGGTTGATTTCACTGCTGAGCAGTTACAACAAAACCTTGAAGCTCTAATTGTTGCACTTAAGAAGGCTAAACCTTCTCAAGCTAAAGGTGTTTACTTGAAGAAAGTAACTATCTCTACAACAATGGGCGCAGGTGTTTCTGTTGACCAAGGCACTTTAAGCACAGTTGTTGCTTAATTGAGTGTTTACATGGCGTGAAATTTGTACTATAATTTCGCGCCATTTTGCTGATTAATTTAGTTAATCGCAAAGTAAAGAATTCGGGTTGAAGTCCATAATTTCGAAGCGCCTTCGGGCAACGCGATAAATTGGGCTTCCGTCCAAGACCGTAGGCGGCTTCGGCCTTAATATTACCTACGTAGACGGTGTGAATCCCCAGATAGATTTTTCCTAATCTTCTGGCTCTCGCCGTAAAAAGCATCTCCATCTTTATTGATGGGGAAGAGTAAAACAGGGAAGCCGATGTACGGCAACCCATTAAACCAGGAGTAACACCCATGGCTTTAAATCTTCAAGGCAAAAAGGCAATTGTTGCTGAAGTCAACGAAGCAGCCACTGGTGCTCTATCTGCAGTAGTTGCAGATTCTCGTGGTGTAACAGTTGGTGCAATCACTGCCCTTCGTAAAGAAGCTCGCGAAGCGGGTGTTTGGATGAAAGTTGTCCGTAACACTCTAGCTAAACGTGCTCTTGAAGGAACAGACTTTGAATGCCTATCTGATTCATTTGTTGGTCCAAGCTTAATCGCTTTCTCATCAGAGCACCCAGGTGCTGCTGCGCGTATCTTTTCAGACTTCGCGAAAAAGAATGAGAAATTTGAGCTTAAAACGGCCGCTTTTGAAGGTAATGTAGTAGATGCAGCTATGCTTGCAACTCTACCTACATACGACGAAGCTGTTGCACGCTTAATGAGCGCTATGAAAGAAGCGTCTGCTGGTAAATTGTGTAAAACAATTGAAGCAGTACGTGTACAGAAAGAAGAGCAAGCTGCTTAATTTTAAGCTGTTTAATCCCTTTCGGTGTAAATTTATTTGGACCTTAGAGTCCGTTAATTATTAGGAAATTTGTAATGTCTGTAACTAAAGACCAAATCCTTGACGCAATTGCTGAAATGTCAGTAATGGACGTTGTTGCTCTAGTTGAAGCAATGGAAGAAAAATTCGGCGTAACTGCTGCAGCTGCTATGGTAGCAGGTCCTGCTGCTGAAGCTGCTGAAGAGAAAACAGAATTTGACGTAATCCTTACTGGCGCTGGCGCTAATAAAGTTGCGGCAATCAAAGCTGTACGTGGCGCAACTGGTCTTGGCTTAAAAGAAGCTAAAGCTCTAGTTGAAGCTGCTCCAACTCCAGTTAAAGAAGGTATCTCTAAGGAAGAAGCTGAAGCTCTTGCTAAAGACCTTACAGAAGCTGGTGCTGAAGTTGAGGTTAAGTAATCTAGCTTTTGCTAGGTTCGCTGCCTGAGAAATCAGGCAAGGGCTGGTGATTATTTAATCACCGGCCTTTTTGCGCTATAGAGCGACTATTCTTATAGCGCAAATAAAATCTGATTTATTCTTTAATTTCAACGCTTTATAGTTTGCTAGTGTTGAGGTGGGATTAAGTTGGAACAACAGTTAAATGTTGTACATCTTGGCATAGATGCCAGTTAAGTCTGTTCTTACAAGAACAGGTCGGGTCAAAGATCAGCAAGCTGAGGAACCCCATGGCTTACTCTTATTCTGAAAAGAAACGTATCCGTAAGGATTTTGGTAAACGTCCACAAGTTTTGGATATACCTTTCTTACTGTCGACACAGTTAGAATCGTTTAAAAAATTCTTAGTCCCGGACGCTGATGGCGATCATGGTTTGGAAGCTGCCTTCCGTTCTGTGTTCCCAATTAAAAGCTACTCGGGAAATTCTGAGCTTCAATACGTAAGTTATCGTATTGGTGAGCCAGTATTCGATGTAAAAGAATGTCAAATTCGCGGTGTGACTTATTCTGCTCCACTTCGCGTGAAACTGCGTCTTGTAGTAATGGACAAAGAAGCTCCAGGCACAGTTAAAGACATTAAAGAGCAAGAAGTTTACATGGGCGAAATTCCGCTCATGACCGATACCGGTACTTTTGTAATCAATGGTACAGAGCGTGTTATCGTTTCTCAGCTACACCGTAGCCCTGGTGTATTCTTTGATAACGACCGCGGTAAAACTCACTCGTCAGGAAAAGTGCTTTATAACGCACGTGTAATTCCTTACCGTGGTTCATGGTTAGACTTCGAATTTGATGCAAAAGATAACTTGTATGTACGTATTGACCGTCGTCGTAAATTACCGGCGTCTATCATCTTACGTGCACTTGAGTACACGAGTGAAGAAATCTTAGATATCTTCTTCGATACTACTGCGTTTGAAATTGCAGACGGTAAAGTTCTTATGGAACTTGTACCTTCACGTTTACGTGGTGAAACTGCCGCTTTTGATATCAAGAGCGAAGACGGTGAAGTCCTTGTTGAAAGCGGTCGTCGTGTTACGGCTCGTCACATCAAGAGCATCGAGAAAAAAGGCATTAAGCAATTAGAAGTACCACATGAGTACATCATTGGCCGCGTATTAGCGAAGAACTATGTTGATGAATCAACAGGTGAAATCATTGCTACTGCGAATGACGAGCTAACGCTTGAAATGATGGCTGAATTGGTTAAAGCCGGTCACACTACTATTGATACGTTATACATCAATGAAGTGGACAGCGGCGCTTACATGTCAAATACATTGAACATTGACTCGTCAAGCAACCGTTTAGAAGCACTAGTAGAAATTTATCGCATGATGCGCCCAGGCGAGCCACCGACGAAAGACGCGGCTGAAGCCTTATTTGAGAACTTATTTTTCTCAGAAGAACGCTATGACTTATCAACAGTAGGTCGTATGAAGTTTAATAGCCGTGTTGGTTACGATTCAGACACAGGCCCTGGCACATTAAGCAAAGAAGACATCGTAGCGGTTATGAAAGTATTGATTGCTATTCGTAACGGTGTTGGCGATGTTGATGATATAGACCACTTAGGCAACCGTCGTATACGTAGTGTTGGCGAAATGGCTGAGAACCAATTCCGTGTAGGTTTAGTACGTGTAGAACGTGCTGTACGTGAGCGTTTAAGCTTAGGTGACCTAGATGCGATCATGCCACAAGATCTTATTAACGCTAAGCCTATTTCGGCAGCTGTTAAAGAGTTCTTCGGCTCGTCTCAGTTATCACAGTTTATGGACCAAAATAACCCGCTATCAGAAGTAACGCACAAGCGTCGTATTTCTGCATTAGGTCCGGGCGGTCTAACTCGTGAACGCGCTGGCTTTGAAGTACGTGACGTTCACGTAACTCACTACGGTCGTGTATGTCCAATCGAGACTCCTGAGGGTCCAAACATCGGTCTAATTAACTCATTGTCTACGTATGCACGTACCAATGACTACGGTTTCTTAGAAACACCTTACCGCAAAGTGGTAGACGGTGTAGTAACTGATGAAGTTGATTACCTATCAGCCATTGAAGAAGGTCAGTTTGTTATCGCACAGGCGAACTCAAACTTAACTGAAACTAATGAGTTTGTAGATGAACTTATTCCATGTCGTCACAAAGGTGAATCAACCTTTATGGGTCGCATGGACCAACAATATATGGATGTATCACCACAACAGGTGATCTCTGTAGCGGCCGCACTTATCCCGTTCCTAGAACACGATGATGCTAACCGTGCATTGATGGGTTCAAACATGCAACGTCAAGCAGTACCAACATTGAAAGCGGACAAACCGTTAGTAGGTACCGGTATTGAGTTAACACTAGCGAAAGATTCTGGTGTAACGATTGTTGCTAAACGTGGTGGTGAAGTAATGTATGCCGACGCAAGTCGCATCGTTGTTAATGTACATGAAGAAGAACGCATCCCTGGTGAAGCGGGCATCGACATCTACAACTTAACCAAGTACACACGTTCTAACCAAAATACATGTATTAACCAAAAACCGACTTGTATGGTTGGTGAACCGGTTACTCGTGGCGATGTGTTAGCAGATGGTCCTTCGACTGACTTAGGTGACTTAGCCCTTGGTCAAAACCTTCGCGTGGCATTCATGCCATGGAACGGTTACAACTTCGAGGATTCAATCTTACTATCAGAGCGCGTAGTTGAAGAAGATCGTCTAACGACTATTCATATTCAAGAACTACAGTGTATCGCCCGTGATACTAAATTAGGCTCAGAAGAGATCACAGCAGATATCCCGAACGTGGGCGAATCTGCACTAGGCAAGCTTGATGAATCAGGTGTTGTATATATTGGTGCTGAAGTTAAAGGCGGCGATATCCTAGTAGGTAAAGTGACTCCGAAAGGCGAAACGCAATTAACTCCTGAAGAAAAGCTACTACGTGCTATCTTCGGTGAGAAAGCGTCTGACGTTAAAGACAGCTCTTTACGTGTACCAAACTCTGTAACTGGTACTGTAATCGACGTACAAGTTTTCACCCGTGATGGTGTTGAAAAAGATAAACGTGCGTTAGAAGTTGAAGACATGCAGCTTCGCGAAGCGAAGAAAGACTTCAACGAAGAGTTCCGTATTCTAGAAGCCGGTGTTTTAGACCGTGCACGCAAGTTACTTGTGGCAGCTGGTTTCGATGAAGACAACTTAGCGTCACTGAATGCTGAAAAGTTACTAACTCAAAGCCTTGCTGAAGAAGACAAGCAAGCTGAACTTGAGCAACTAGCTGCACAGTACGATGAGCTTAAAGCTGAATACGATAAGAAGTTTGAAAACAAACGTCGTAAAATTACCCAAGGTGATGACTTAGCACCAGGCGTACTTAAGATTGTTAAAGTATACCTAGCTGTTAAACGTCGTATCCAACCAGGTGATAAAATGGCGGGTCGTCACGGTAACAAAGGTGTTATCTCGACTATCGTACCAGTAGAAGATATGCCATACGATGACAAAGGTCGTACGGTAGATATCGTACTAAATCCACTAGGTGTACCATCGCGAATGAACATCGGTCAGATCCTTGAAACACATATGGGTCTAGCTGCACGCGGTATTGGTGAGCGCTTAGAAGAAATGATGAAAGAGCAACGCGAGCTTCATGAGCTACGCGCATTCATCAAACAAGCTTATGAGATCGGTGAATCTCGTCAGGTTGTGGATATTGCTAGTTTCTCTGATGACGAGATTCGTCGTTTAGCTGAAAACTTGAAAGGTGGTTTACCGATTGCTACTCCTGCATTTGATGGCGCGAAAGAAAGCGAAATCAAAGACATGCTAGAGCTAGGCGGCTACCCTAGAAGTGGTCAGGTTACACTTTATGATGGCCGTACTGGCGATCAGTTTGAACGTCAAGTAACTGTAGGTTACATGTACATGCTTAAACTTAACCACTTGGTTGACGATAAGATGCACGCGCGTTCTACTGGTTCTTACAGCCTTGTTACTCAGCAGCCGCTGGGTGGTAAAGCACAGTTCGGTGGCCAGCGTTTTGGCGAGATGGAAGTATGGGCACTTGAAGCTTACGGTGCTGCTTACACGCTACAAGAAATGCTAACAGTGAAATCGGATGACGTGAACGGTCGTACTAAGATGTATAAAAACATCGTTGATGGTAACCATAAAATGGAACCAGGTATGCCAGAATCGTTCAACGTATTGTTGAAAGAAATCCGCTCACTGGGTATCAACATCGAGTTGGAAGAAAATTAAGCCAATTAGATGCTGCAGTTAACGCTGCAGCATCTGTTATGGCTGAATAGAATGTAGGGACGAGAACATCCGTCCTCAAGATTAACTCCGACAGGAGAGCTAAGGTGAAAGACTTACTTAAGTTTCTGAAGCAACAAAATAAGACCGAAGAATTCGATGCAATTCGCATTGGTCTTGCTTCACCAGACATGGTTCGTTCATGGTCATACGGTGAAGTAAAGAAACCTGAGACTATTAACTACCGTACTTTCAAGCCTGAGCGCGATGGCTTATTCTGTGCCCGTATTTTCGGCCCAGTGAAAGATTATGAGTGTTTATGTGGTAAATATAAACGCCTTAAACACCGTGGTGTGATCTGTGAAAAGTGTGGCGTTGAAGTAACACTCACTAAAGTGCGTCGTGACCGTATGGGTCATATAGAACTGGCAAGTCCAGTTGCGCATATATGGTTTTTAAAATCATTACCGTCACGTATCGGCTTAATGCTTGATATGACGCTTCGTGATATTGAACGTGTTCTTTACTTCGAATCATTCGTAGTAACTGAGCCTGGTATGACAACGCTTGAGCGTGGTCAACTATTAGGTGAAGAAGAATACCTAGATGCACTTGAAGAGCACGGCGATGAGTTTGAAGCGAAGATGGGTGCTGAAGCAGTATTAGACTTACTGCGTGAACTCGATCTTGCTCAATTAATTGCAGAAATGCGTGAAGAGTTACCAACAATTAACTCTGAAACTAAGCGTAAAAAGATCACTAAACGTCTTAAGTTAATGGAATCGTTCCACCAATCAGGTAATAACCCTGAGTGGATGATTATGACAGTACTTCCAGTATTGCCACCTGACTTACGTCCATTAGTACCACTAGACGGTGGTCGTTTTGCGACATCTGATCTAAATGACCTTTACCGTCGTGTTATTAATCGTAATAATCGTCTTAAGCGTCTACTAGATTTAGCTGCACCAGATATTATCGTACGCAACGAAAAACGTATGTTACAAGAAGCGGTTGATGCGCTACTTGATAACGGTCGTCGTGGTCGTGCAATTACAGGTTCTAACAAACGTCCACTTAAATCGCTTGCTGATATGATCAAAGGTAAGCAAGGTCGTTTCCGTCAGAACTTACTTGGTAAGCGTGTAGATTACTCTGGCCGTTCTGTAATCACGGTTGGTCCTACACTTAAGCTTCATCAGTGTGGTCTTCCTAAGAAGATGGCATTAGAGCTTTTCAAACCATTCATCTATGGCAAATTAGAACGTCGCGGCATGGCTACGACAATCAAAGCAGCTAAAAAGATGGTTGAGCGTGAAGTAGCGGAAGTATGGGATGTACTAGACGAAGTAATTCGTGAACACCCAGTATTACTTAACCGTGCACCAACACTTCACCGTTTGGGTATCCAAGCGTTTGAACCTGTGCTTATCGAAGGTAAAGCGATTCATTTGCACCCATTAGTATGTGCGGCCTACAACGCCGATTTCGATGGTGACCAAATGGCGGTACACGTACCGCTAACAATTGAAGCGCAGCTAGAAGCTCGTGCGTTAATGATGTCGACAAACAACATCTTATCGCCTGCTAATGGTGAGCCAATCATCGTTCCTTCACAGGACGTTGTATTAGGTCTTTATTACATGACGCGTGACCGCATTAACGCGAAAGGCGAAGGCGCCGTATTTAAAGATCCAAAAGAAGCAGAAAAAGCATACCGTAGTGGTAATGCCGACCTTCACGCGATAGTGAAAGTACGTATTAGCCAATCAGTTAAAAACGAAGAAGGTGTTGTTGAAGACACTGTAACCGTGATTGATACTACTGTTGGTCGTGCGATTCTGTCTCTAATTTTACCAAAAGGCATGCCGTATGAGTCAATCAACCAAGCCCTAGGTAAAAAGCAGATTTCTGGCTTAATTAATGAGTGTTACCGTCGTCTTGGTCTAAAAGACACAGTTATGTTTGCTGACCAAATCATGTACACCGGTTTCCACTATGCAATGAAGTCAGGTGTTTCAATTGGTATCGATGACTTAGTTATCCCACCAGTTAAAGCATCAATCATTGAATCAGCTGAAGCTGAAGTAACTGAAATCAACCAACAATTCCAATCAGGTCTTGTAACGGCTGGTGAAAAGTACAACAAAGTTATCGATATCTGGTCACGTGTAAATGAAAACTTATCACGTGAAATGATGGCCAACTTGTCAAAAGACACGGTTATCAATGCCCAAGGTGAAGAAGTAGAGCAACCGTCATTTAACTCAGTGTTTATGATGGCCGACTCAGGTGCTCGTGGTAGTGCCGCTCAGATCCGTCAGCTAGCAGGTATGCGTGGTCTAATGGCACGTCCAGATGGTTCAATCATCGAGACGCCAATCACGGCTAACTTCCGTGAAGGTCTAAACGTACTTCAGTACTTCATCTCAACGCACGGTGCGCGTAAAGGTCTTGCCGATACAGCACTGAAAACAGCGAACTCGGGTTACCTAACGCGTCGTCTAGTAGACGTTGCACAAGATTTGGTAATCAATGAAGACGATTGTGGCACAGAAGATGGCTTAACAATGAAACCGCTAATTGAAGGTGGTGACGTTGTAGAAGCACTTCGCGAACGTGTACTAGGTCGTGTTGTTGCTGAAGATGTTGTAATTCCAGGTACTAATACAGTACTTGTAGAGCGTAACATCATGCTTGACGAAAAACTGTGTGACCTTTTAGAAGAGCACTCAGTAGATGAAGTTCGTGTACGTTCAGTTATCACCTGTGATAACGACTTTGGTGTTTGTGCTAAGTGTTATGGTCGTGACCTTGCACGTGGTCATATCATCAACGCGGGTGAATCAGTAGGTGTTATCGCGGCACAGTCAATCGGTGAGCCGGGTACACAGCTTACGATGCGTACCTTCCACATCGGTGGTGCGGCATCAAGAGCGTCTGCTGAAAATAATGTACAAGTTAAAACAAACGGTACATTAAAACTTCACAACGCTAAATATGTATTAAATACAGACGGTAAGATTGTTATTACCTCACGTTCTACCGAAATCACTATCATTGATAGCTATGGTCGTGAGAAAGAACGTTATAAAGTACCTTACGGTGCGGTATTAACAGTGCAAGACAATGCAGAAGTTCAAGGTAACGACATCGTTGCTACTTGGGACCCGCATAGTCACCCAATCGTTCTTGAGCATAAGTCAAAAGTATCGTTCAGCGATATCGATGATTCAAACACTGAAGCACAGACTGATGAACTAACCGGTTTAACCCGTGTAGTTGTTAAAGATCTTGCTAAAGCGAATGCGAAAGAGCCGAAACTTATCATTGAAAGTGATGAGCGTGGCCTGCAAGAAACGCGCCTTCCTTCATTCACCACGATTGAAGTAACTGACGGCGCGACTGCAAACCCAGGTGACGTGTTAGCACGTATTCCGCAAGAAGGTTCGAAAACTCGTGATATCACGGGTGGTCTACCACGCGTAGCCGACTTATTTGAAGCGCGTAAGCCGAAAGATCCAGCTATCTTAGCTGAAATCACCGGTACGATTAGCTTCGGTAAAGAGACTAAAGGTAAGAAACGTTTAGTTATTACACCAGCTGAAGGCGATCATTACGAAGAAATGATTCCTAAGTGGCGTCAACTTAACGTGTTTGAAGGTGAGCAAGTGTCTAAAGGTGAAGTTATCGCCGATGGTCCAGAATCACCGCATGACATCTTACGCCTACGTGGTGTGACTCATGTTGCTAACTACATTGTTAACGAAGTGCAAGAGGTTTACCGTTTGCAGGGCGTTAAGATCAATGATAAGCACATTGAAACTATTATTCGTCAAATGCTACGTAAATGTATCATTCTAGACGGTGGTGATACTGAGTTCTTAGCCGGTGAGCAAATTGAAGTGGCACGCGTTAATATCGCAAACCGCGACCTTGAAGCTCAAGGTAAGATCCCAGCTAAGTTTGAAATCCAGTTAATGGGTATCACAAAAGCATCACTAGCGACAGAATCTTTCATCTCAGCAGCCTCGTTCCAGGAGACAACTCGTGTCCTAACAGAAGCCGCTGTAAATGGTAAGAGCGATGAACTACGCGGTCTGAAAGAAAACGTAATTGTGGGTCGATTGATCCCAGCCGGTACCGGTTTTGCGTATCATCAAGAGCGTATGGCTCGTCGTAAGCAAAAAGACGTTGTTGAAGAGCAAACGGTAAGTGCAGAAGAGGCAACTCAAGCACTAACTGATGCTTTAAACGCGGATTTATCTGGAAATCAATAAACCGAATCTAATCAATAGATTAGAGTTTAGCAAGGTAGTTATCTGCTGCCTTGCGAGCGGTTTAGGTTGACAGGTCAATCTTTGCTCATTAAAATTCCGCCACCCATTTACTTGCACGTTTAAAACATGCTGGTAAAACAAGGGCGGATTTTTTATTTTTTTCAGTAGTAATTTTAATTTCAGGAGCTATTTAAATGGCAACTATTAACCAGCTAGTGCGTAAGCCACGTCGTAGCAAGGTTACTAAAAGTAACTCAGCTGCGCTTAAAGCGTGTCCGCAAAAGCGTGGTGTATGTACTCGCGTATATACAACTACACCTAAGAAACCAAACTCGGCGTTACGTAAAGTAGCTCGTGTACGTTTAACTAACGGTTTCGAAGTAACTTCATACATCGGTGGTGAAGGTCATAACCTTCAAGAGCACAGTGTAATCCTAATCCGTGGTGGTCGTGTTAAAGATTTACCAGGTGTGCGTTTTCACACTGTACGTGGTGCACTTGACTGTGCAGGCGTTAGCGACCGTCGTCAAGCTCGTTCTAAATACGGTGCAAAACGCCCTAAAGGCTAATTGTTTTCCGTTAGTAAGGCCAAGCACTAAATATTATTAATTATTGTTTTGGGTGATTGTTCCAAAAGGACAAACCTGAATAAACCGGAGATACAAAATGCCTAGAAGACGCGTAATAGGTCAACGTAAAATTCTTCCAGATCCTAAGTTCGGATCGGAACTTCTTGCTAAATTCGTTAACATCGTAATGTTAGACGGCAAGAAATCTACTGCTGAAAAAATCGTTTATGGTGCGCTAGACGTGGCTGCTGAGAAATCAGGCAAGTCGCACCTAGAAATCTTTGAAACTGCACTTGATAACATCCGCCCACAGGTAGAGGTTAAATCTCGCCGTGTTGGTGGTTCAACTTATCAAGTACCAGTTGAAGTACGTCCAGTACGTCGCAACGCATTAGGTATGCGTTGGTTAGTAGACGCTGCACGTAAGCGTGGCGAAAAATCTATGGGCTTACGTTTAGCTCAAGAAATCGTTGACGCTGCTGATAATAAAGGCACTGCGGTTAAGAAACGTGAAGACGTTCACCGTATGGCTGAAGCGAACAAAGCATTCGCTCATTACCGTTGGTAATCTGTCCTTAACCTTTAAGAGGATTTTATGGCACGTACAACTCCACTTGAGCGTTACCGCAATATCGGTATTTGTGCTCACGTAGATGCAGGCAAAACCACCACAACAGAACGTGTTCTGTTCTACACAGGTCTTTCTCATAAGATCGGTGAAGTACATGATGGCGCCGCAACTATGGATTGGATGGAGCAGGAACAAGAGCGTGGTATCACAATCACTTCTGCTGCAACAACGTGTTTCTGGAAAGGGATGGACGCGCAATTTGACGACCATCGCATCAATATTATTGATACCCCAGGACACGTAGATTTCACTATCGAAGTAGAGCGTTCTTTACGTGTACTAGATGGTGCGGTAGTTGTTCTTTGTGCTTCATCGGGTGTACAGCCGCAAACTGAGACAGTTTGGCGTCAAGCGAACAAATACGAAGTTCCGAGAATGATCTTCGTAAATAAAATGGATCGCACGGGCGCTGACTTCTTAACGGTTGTAAGCCAGGTGAAATCTCGTCTTGGAGCAACGCCTGTTCCAGTCCAGCTGCCTATTGGCGCTGAAGACGACTTTAAAGGTGTTATTGACCTTATTAAAATGAAAGCCATTAACTGGAATGATGAAGACCAGGGGATGACTTTCTCTTATGAGGCAATACCGGCAGAACTTCAGGAACTAGCCGAAGAATGGCGCTCTCACTTAGTTGAAAGCGCTGCTGAAGCTACTGAAGAACTAATGGATAAATACTTAGAAGGTGAAGAGTTAAGCGAAGCAGAAATTAAAAATGCTTTGCGTCAACGCACATTAGCGAACGAAATTGTTCCCATGACGTGTGGTAGTGCATTTAAAAACAAAGGTGTTCAAGCTGTGCTTGATTGCGTTGTTGAATATATGCCCTCACCAACACAAGTGAAACAAATCCAAGGTATCTTAGAAAATGGTACTGAGGAAGAGCGTCCTGCTGATGATAAAGCGCCGTTTGCTGCACTTGCTTTTAAGATTGCAACAGACCCGTTTGTTGGCACTTTAACCTTTTTCCGTGTTTACTCTGGTACTGTTAAACAGGGTGACGCGGTATATAACCCAGTAAAAAGTAAGCGTGAGCGTCTTGGTCGTATCGTTCAGATGCATTCAAACTCACGTGAAGAGATCAAAGAAGTCTACGCAGGCGACATCGCGGCGGCTATTGGTCTCAAAGACGTAACAACAGGTGAGACACTGTGTGATCCGAACTCTATCATTACGCTTGAGCGTATGGAGTTCCCAGAACCAGTGATCTCTGTTGCGGTTGAGCCTCGCACAATCGCTGACCAGGATAAAATGGGTATCGCGCTAGGAAAACTAGCGGCAGAAGATCCGTCTTTCCGCGTACAAACTGACGAAGAATCAGGCCAGACTATTATCTCTGGCATGGGTGAACTTCACCTTGATATCATTGTCGACCGTATGAAACGTGAATTCAGTGTTGAATGTAACGTTGGTAAGCCGCAGGTTGCATACCGAGAAGCTATTCGTTCAACTGTTGAAGTTGAAGGGAAGTTTATACGTCAATCAGGTGGTCGTGGTCAATATGGTCACGTCTGGCTTAAACTTGAACCGATGGATATTTCGGATGATGAAGCCCCAATTTACGAGTTCGTTAACGAAACCGTAGGTGGCTCAGTACCGAAAGAATACATCCCTGCGGTAGACAAAGGTATCCAAGAGCAAATGGCTCAAGGTGTACTGGCAGGCTACCCATTACTTGGTGTTAAAGCGACTTTATATGATGGTTCATTCCATGATGTAGATTCGAATGAAATGGCATTTAAAATAGCAGGTTCACTGGCTATGAGACAAGGTGCGCTAGATGCAAACCCTGCACTTTTAGAGCCAGTAATGAAGGTTGAAGTACTCACTCCTGAAGCAAACATGGGTGATGTAGTTGGCGACCTAAACCGTCGTCGCGGCATGATCGAAGGCATGGAAGATGCACTTGGTGGCCTTAAGCAAATTAATGCTGTGGTACCACTCTCTGAAATGTTCGGTTATGCGACTGCTTTACGATCTGCAACACAGGGCCGTGCCTCATACTCTATGGAGTTTTTGAAGTACGCTGAAGCCTCTAAGCAGGTTGCAGATACAATAATTTCAGCTCGCGCTGTAATATGATTTTTAGCTTGTTTAACTTAATAGTGAGTTAGACTTTAATTTCTTTATTAGGAATTTTTTAAGATGGCAAAAGCAAAGTTTGAACGCGTAAAACCGCATGTAAACGTAGGTACAATCGGCCACGTTGACCACGGTAAAACGACATTAACAGCAGCAATCACTAACGTACTTGCAAAAGTATACGGCGGTGTTGCTAAAGATTTCGCATCAATCGATAACGCTCCAGAAGAGCGCGAGCGTGGTATCACAATCTCAACGTCACACGTTGAGTACGATACACCAACTCGTCACTACGCACACGTAGATTGTCCTGGACACGCCGATTATGTTAAAAACATGATCACTGGTGCTGCTCAAATGGATGGCGCTATCTTAGTAGTAGCTGCGACTGATGGCCCTATGCCACAAACTCGTGAG
>NZ_BADU01000001.1:0-25191 GCF_000239875.1 Pseudoalteromonas sp. BSi20311
TAAGAGAAACCCGTTACAGCGATGTGACGGGTTTTTTGCTGTTTGGGGTTTAATAAAAATAGCCAAGAGCCCATGCCGAACTCAATAGTGGCCGCTCTCGTACATCCTGTACTCTACGGCATTCGTATTCCTATACATCAAACGAAACAGCTCGAAGGCGAGCCATGCGGAAGGCCGCCCCGACACAATGATAGTATCCCATTTGGTATGTGAAAGTAGGACATTCTACTGCGTTGTAGCGCACCGACTCCAAATACAAGAAAGCCCGACTCGAAAGAGTCGGGCTTTTTTACGTCTGTAGGAAAGTGTAAAGCACAGATGCTAGTTGAAAGGCGCAAGTTGCGTATAGGTAATAACTAGTTGGGAAAATTAGTATGTCGCTTTATGTGAATGTACAATCAAGCTTGTGCGTAATTTGACTTATTACCTAACCAGCGTTGAATGAGTGGATCTACATACTGAGGATATTGCTTCAACATCTGTTGTGCTATGGGTCTAACTTGATTTAAGGTTTGCTTATCTCGTGTTAAGTCTGCAATTTTAAATTCTGCTAAGCCGGTTTGTTTGGTGCCAAGGACTTCACCTGGGCCGCGTATCTCTAAATCACGCTCTGCGATAACAAACCCGTCGTTACTGTAGCGCAGTACTCCTAATCGTTTCTGTGCGGTATGTGAAAGTGGTGCATGATATAAAAGCACGCAGTGAGATGCCGTAGCTCCACGGCCTACGCGGCCACGTAGTTGGTGAAGCTGTGCTAAACCTAGGCGCTCAGGGTTTTCGATAATAATTAAACTCGCATTAGGCACATCAACCCCAACTTCGATCACGGTTGTTGCCACAAGTACATGAATGTTACCCGCTTTAAAATCGCTCATAATGGCTTGTTTTTCAACGGCTTTCATTCGCCCATGGACTAAGCCAATATTAAGCTCAGGTAATGCTTCTTTTAATTGTAATGCACTGTCTTCAGCTGCCTGGCATTGTAGTACTTCAGACTCGTCTATCAGTGTACATACCCAGTAAACTTGCCGACCTTGCTCGTTACAGGCAAGTTTTACGCGACTAATAATGTCTTCTCGACGAGTATCTGGAATAGCAACTGTAGTGATAGGAGTTCGCCCTGGTGGTAATTCGTCAATCACAGAGGTTTCTAAGTCTGCATAGGCAGTCATGGCGAGCGTACGTGGTATAGGTGTTGCTGTCATTACTAGTTGGTGTGGGTAACAATCAGCAAAACGGCCTTTTTCACGCAACGATAAACGCTGATGAACCCCAAAACGGTGTTGTTCATCAATAATAATAAGTACCAAGTTATTAAATTTTACTTCATCTTGAAATAACGCATGGGTGCCAATAATCATTTGCGCTTCACCAGAGGCGATCATTGCAAGCGTATTTACGCGCTCTTTACCTTTTGTTTTACCGCCTAGCCAAGCAACCGATATTCCAAGACTTTCAAACCAGCTGGAAAAGTTGATTCCATGTTGCTCTGATAAAATTTCAGTCGGCGCCATTAATGCAACTTGATAGCCTCGTGCTATTGCGGTTAAAGCGCTCAGGGCTGCGACTAGTGTTTTACCCGAGCCAACATCACCTTGAACTAATCGCATCATAGGGTACGCATTTTGTAAATCTGCTTTAATTTCTGATACCACACGACTTTGTGCGTTGGTTGGCGCAAAGGGTAATTGCGCCAAAAACTGTCCCTCTAATGAATTAGTAGGCTCAAGTGCAACGGCTTTAACTTGCTGCCCCTGTTCTCTTACTTTTAATAAACTGAGATTTTGTGCCAGTAATTCTTCAAATACGAGTCGCTGCTGTGCTGGGTGAGTACCCTGTTCAAGTGCAATGATATCAACGTCATTGGGGGGGCGGTGTAGTAATAATAATGCATCGCTTAACCCAAGTTGTGATGGTTGCCATTGGTGAGGAAGCAATTCCTCAACTGTGTATTTTTTTAGTAATTCGATGGCTTGTTCACTCAGAGCTCTTATAGAGAGTTGCTTTAAACCTTCTGTTGTCGAGTAAACGGGGGTGAGTGTCGCGGATGTAGGTTGTTGCTCAAAAGTGTCGCTAATACTGTATTCTGGGTGGTTCATTTCAAAGCCAACACGTCCGCGACGTATTTCGCCAAAGCAGCGAATTATTTTACCTGCGCTAAACGCATTTTTTTGTGCTGCGGTAAAATTAAAAAATCGTAATGTTAACCTGCCTGTACCATCATTTATTTGGCAAACCAGCATGCGCCGCTTTCCAAAGGTTATTTGACTAGTTTCAATGGTTGCTTGAACAGTTACGTGGCTATGGGGGGTCAACTCACTAATTGTATAAATACGGGTTCTGTCTTCATACCTAAGCGGTAAATGAAATAGCATGTCCTGTACTGTACTAATACCTAGCTTTAAAAGCCGTTCAGCCATTTTAGGACCAACGCCTTTAAGTTCTGTGATTGGGTATTGGCTTAAGCTAGGTTTAGACAATGTAGGCTCAATTATTATTATTTAGTGAGTTAAGTGTACTGATACACTGTATATGCATCAAGTATGTTTTAACGCCTGCCAAAACTGTTCATCAGCAACAATTTCGCCGTTCTCATCAAGAGCAGGGTAAGGCAGGTTCTTTTGTTTACATTGCCTTGCAATAATTGGGTGACAGCCTTCAAAATACATGGGGTGCTTAATTTCCTCGCCGAGCATATTTCTATTGTATAAACCAGCTAGATCACGCTGGCGCTGCGCCTCAAATAAAATTAAGGCTGCTGCAACGGATACATTTAATGACTGCACCATGCCTTGCATTGGAATAATGATGTTTTGATCTGCATACTCTAAGGCTTGTGGAGAGATCCCCGTTTTTTCTTGACCGACAATAATTGCAGTGGGTCTAGTGTAATCTATTTCTCTGAAGTCGACGGCATCTTCACTTAAATGCGTCGCTAAAATTTGTACATCAGGATTATGAGCACGCATACTTGCAACGGCATCATCTATGTTTCTGTGAAGATGTGTGTCTAACCAATTTTTGCTACCACCAGAAGTATTATTGGTGAGCCACTTTTGTTTTTCTGGCCAGACTGCATGTACATGATGACAACCAACGGCATCGGCCGTTCTAACAATAGCGGATAAGTTATGATGCTTATGTACATCTTCTAAACATACGGTAAGGTCGGTTTGACGACGCGAAAGTACACTTTCAATTCTTTGGTAACGAGTTTGCTGCATGGGAGTCCTCTTTTTCGGCAAATTATACGAGATTTTTCACCTCAAGGCACCACTGTTCGACTTATCGGATTTTGTAATGAGATCAGGGTTTCGGTTGATTGAATGGCTTCTATTGCTTGTATTTTATTGATCAACACATCTTGTAGATGATCGATAGAGCGAGTCATTACTTTAATAAAAATACTGTAATTACCAGTGGTGTAATATGCTTCGACCACTTCCTCTAATGATTCTAATTTTATAAGTGTTTGCGGATAATCGCGCGCGTTGTTCAAATTAATACCAATAAAACAACACACATCGTAACCTAATTGCTTTGTATTAATGGTTAGTTGAGTACCTGTGATGATCCCTGCATGTTTCATTTTTTCGATTCGCACATGAATTGTTCCTGCGCTTACACTAAAGCGTTTTGCTAATTCAGCATAAGGTGTACGCGCATTATCCATTAATGCATGCAGAATCTGTTTATCAAGATTATCGATTTGATAATTTTCCATAGATTTAACCGTCTTTAATTATGGTATTAATTATTTTTATACCATTTTTTTAATGGTTTTAATATCATAAAGCTATTTTTATTATGGGATATTGAATTAAATAGTTTAATTGTTACGATAACCTCATTGAAGCGTAATTGTGCGCTAAGTAGTAAATACAATAACTGGGAATGAGGCCAATTATTATGAGTTCACATTATGTGCAGCAGCAGCAGCAAATAAGTAAAGTTAAGCAGTTCTTTTCGCAGCAATTAGAACAAAAGCTGGGCTTAATTGAAGTTCAAGCGCCTATTTTAGCTAAAGTAGGCGACGGTACACAGGATAACTTAAGTGGGCACGAGAACGCTGTTGCAGTGAATGTGAAAGCAATTGCAGATAGCCGTTACGAAGTAGTGCATTCTCTTGCTAAGTGGAAACGTAAAACCTTGGGTGAATATGGTTTTTCACAAGGTGAAGGTATTTATACACAAATGAAAGCGTTGCGACCTGACGAAGATTCACTAAGCCCTATTCATTCTGTTTATGTTGATCAATGGGATTGGGAGCAAGTTATTTGTGAAAGTACGCAGCGTTCTTTATCTACCCTTAAACAAACGGTTGAAACGATTTACCAAGGTATTAAAGCCACTGAGAAATATGTTAGTGACAGCTTTGGTTTAAGAGCATTTTTGCCAACTCAAGTTACGTTTGTACACAGTGAAGAACTACGTAAAATGTACCCTGACTTTAGCGCTAAGCAGCGTGAGAAAGCGATTGCTCAAGAATATGGTGCTGTGTTTTTAATTGGTATTGGCGGAGCATTAAGTGATGGTAAAATTCATGATGTGAGAGCGCCAGATTATGACGACTGGTCAACACCCACTTGTGAGCATTATATGGGGTTAAATGGCGATATTTTAGTATGGAATCCAATTCTTGAAGACGCTTTCGAAATATCATCTATGGGAATTCGGGTGAGCCCTGAGGTTTTGCAAGCTCAATTGGGAATTACCGGTGATGAAGACCGTTTAGAGTTTGATTGGCATAAAGCATTGCTAGAAAGTAAATTTCCACAAACAATTGGTGGTGGTATTGGTCAGTCTCGTTTGGCTATGCTGTTATTACAAAAACAACACATAGGGCAAGTACAGGTAGGTGTTTGGCCAGCGCAAACCTATGAAAGTGTAGACGGTTTACTATAAAGAATAAGGGGCTGTTAGTAACAGCCCCTTATGATTAAGTTTTAAATTCAATTTCAATCTTATTGTTTTCTAACTTAACACTGCTTGGTGGAAAGTTACGGGTTGTTTTAAGCATCTTGTTGAAGATATGGATCTCCACCCCAGAGTGCAAAACAGTATTTACGGTTAAAATGGCTTCATCAAGCAGGGTATTTAACTGCTGTTCTAAACTAGCCACCTGCTTTTCTAGTTGCTCAGCTTGTTGGCTATGATACAGCTGCGTGGTCCCAATCTTATTCATGAGTTCACTTTTTTTATCTGCATCTTTTATTAAATCTGCTTTTTCTAAGGCTGCTTGTAAGCTATCAACCTGTTCATTTGCAGCTGTTAATTCACTAAAAGACTTATCAATATCTTTGGTCATTTGAGTGGCTGAAGCAGCTAAATTAATTGCCATTTTAGCCCCTGATTCGTTACCAATTTCTCCGGTAATTAGTTTAGTGGCATCTAAAATTTCACCCCCAAATAACTTTCCTTTAGGTAGTTCTGATTGACCAATTTGAATTATATTTTTTGCTTTCATTGAGCTGTGGCTGGCTTGGCGGTCAACCAGTATGTTATTAGCTTCAATATAGCAATATTGAGAGTGTGAGGCATGCACATCGCCTGCACAGATTACTTTGCAAGACAGTGATTTATCTTCAGGCTTTTGATGGCCAATAAGTCCTTGTTTTACAGTTATATCACCACCGGCAGTTAATTCTCCAGATTCGACAGTGCCAAAAACGGTGATGTCGCCAGTTGCATTAATCCGCATTCCAGGCTCTACACTACTACTGACTACCACACTACCTTCAAAGTCTATATGACCTGTTTTTACAGACACATCGTTAATAGTAAAAATATCGTCAACACGCATGCCGTTATTTATTTCTACAGGGACACCTGCAATAGTCGATAGTAATTCCATTGGGTTGGTTTTGGATATTTCTGTACCTTCTCCCGCTATTAAGGCATGAACTTGTCCAGGTTTAGCAGGTAAAACATCACCTATCACGGTAAACCCTTCTTGACCGGGGGTAGCAGGTTGCTGTTGTATTAGTAATTCACCCGGCTTTACGCTTGCCAATTTACCAAAGTCACGCATATCAACACTACCATCTTCTTTTAATTTGGGTGCTTTAAGGCGATCTTTTAAGGTTTCAACCATAGCTTTAAATTTGCTATCTTGGCCGTCAGTAGGTAAACGTCCCTTAGCAAGTGGCCCGCTAACTACAGCGCCTGGTGGAAGTTCAAATTGTTTTTGTAAAAGCTGCTCTAAAAATGCTTGTTTGTAACCTCTCGCAACGTGCGCTTTAACTAATTCTTTTTTAGCTTCATCAAAACTGAGTGTTGCTCCCCCTTTGGCGAGAGTGAGCGTGCCCGTAGCTAGCATTTTATCATCACTGATCTCAACGCTTAAGGTTGCATCGTGGCGTGTTGCAACAACTAAGATTCGTTCAGGTGTTGCACTGTTGAAATAGTTATTTATGGCGTCATGATTGATCTCACACTCGCTGTAAGGCGACTGCGCAATTGCTTCTATAATAAAAGCAGCACTGGCGGGTGCAGATTTACTCGTATCGAGTAATACATTGCCATTATGAGCAAGCTTAAACACAAGTTATCCTTTTATACTACTAAAGTAAGGTTTAATAAAATAACGTGATTACAGAGTGCTAGAAATTTAGTTTTGAGTCAAGAAATCATCAAAGTGTAGTTATAGATAGGAATAAAAGCTATGAGCGGCGCTCATAGCTTATAGAAGTTAGTTTGTTGAAGGTAGCTCCATGATGCCATCAATTTCTACTTGAACACCTTTAGGAAGTGCACGAACGCCAATAGCAGCACGCGCAGGGTAAGGTTGTTTAAAGTATTGGCTCATGACTTCGTTCACAATGGCAAAGTTTGAAAGATCAGTAAGGTAAATATTCACTTTTACTAAGTCTTGAATAGTACCGCCAGCTTCTTCACAAACCGCGCTGATATTTTTAAATACTTGGTGTGTTTGTTCGCTAAAGTCTTCAGAAATAACGTCCATTGTTTCTGGGACAAGTGGAATTTGCCCTGATAAATATACAGCTGTACCCACTTTTACTGCTTGGCTATATGTGCCAATTGCTGCAGGAGCTTTATCCGTTGATATAAATGCTTTATTCATGATGTTCCTATTTTATTTTTTACGATAGACTTTTTGTACATCGGGCATAACACGTATACGGCGCATAATATTGGCGACATGAATACGGTTTTTAACTGTGATCCCTAAGTCTATCACGTATAAATTACTTTCTTTTTCATCGGTAGCTATTTCTACGATATTGGCCTGTGTAGTGGCGACCACATTAGTTAATTTAGCCAGCGCACCTTGGTGGTTAATGATTTCTACTCTTAAAGCCGCAATGTATTCTTTTTCTGGATTGTCATCCCATTTTACGACTAGGTATTTTGAACGATCATTTTCCCAGCCTCGAATGTTCTTACACTCTTGGCGATGAACGGTTAAACCTTTACCTTGGCTAACATGGGCAGTAATAGCGTCTCCAGGCACTGGACGACAACATTTAGAATAATTAACCAACATCCCTTCGGTACCAATAATGGTTGCCTTAGCACGCTTAGCAATGTCGTTTAAATCATCATTGTCATTTTGTAATAAGCGCTTAGCAATTAACATGCTCATTAAATTACCTGAACCAATTTCTACTAATAATTCTAAAGTAGAGGAAAGCTCATGCTCTTCAAGCACTCGTGTAATATTTTCAGCTGGGAGGTTATCAAATTTATTTTCACCCAGCGCAGAGTCAAGTAAGCGACGACCGAGTAATAATGCCTCTTCATGCTGTTGACTCTTAAGGTAATTGCGTACGCCTAATCGTGCTTTGCCAGTAACAATAAAGTTAAGCCATGTTGCGTTAGGGTGAGCGCCTGAGCTGGTAATAATTTCTATTGTTTGCCCTGTATCAATGGCTTTACTTAAAGGGTAAGGCTTACGATTAACACGCGCACCGACACAGGTATTACCTACATCAGTATGAACGGCATAAGCAAAATCGACCGCCGTTGCACCCATAGGAAGTTCAATAATCCGGCCATCTGGGGTAAAGACATAAATTTCTTCTGGGAATAGCTCTGTTTTTACATTTTCTACAAATTCAAACGAGGAACCTGCACTTTGTTGCAATTCCAATAAGCTTTGCATCCACTGGCGTGCGCGCTGCTGTGCAGTATGACCCGCACTGTCGCCCGACTTTTTATACATCCAGTGAGCCGCGACCCCTTTATCAGCCATATGATCCATATCCAAAGTACGGATTTGAATTTCTACAGGAATACCATGCGGGCCAACTAAAGAAGTATGTAATGATTGATAACCATTAGTTTTTGGCACAGCAATATAGTCTTTAAAGCGGGTTTCAATTGGCTTATATAAGTTATGAGCTACACCAAGTACGCGATAACAGGTATCCATAGAGTCTACTGCAATACGAAATGCGTAAATATCCATGACTTCGTTAAACAGCAGCTCTTTGTTGAGCATTTTTTTATAAATACTGTATAGATGCTTTTCACGGCCTGATACGGTCGCTTTTATGCCAGATTCTTCAAGACGAGCTTCAATTTCAGTTTGAATATTTGAAATAACTTCTTTGCGATTACCACGCGCTTTAGCCACTTCCGATTTAAGTGCACGATGACGCATCGGGTACAGTGCTTGAAAACCTAAATCTTCTAGCTCATTTTTTTATATCATGAATACCTAAGCGATTAGCAATTGGTGCATAAATCTCAAGGGTTTCACGTGCAATACGGCGGCGTTTATCTGGACGAAGTGCGCCCAATGTGCGCATGTTGTGCGTTCTATCAGCTAGTTTGATTAAAATAACCCGAATATCTTGGGTCATTGCCATAATCATTTTGCGATAGTTTTCAGCTTGGAATTCTTTTTTATCTTTGAAGCTCAATTTATCAAGCTTGCTCACACCCTCTACGAGTTCTGCCACTGTTTCACCAAATATTTCAGCTAAATCTTGTTGGCTAAAATCGGTGTCTTCAATCACATCATGCATCAGTGCCGCCATGAGCGTTTCATGGTCAAGGTGCATACTTGCTAATATTTGAGTGACTTCAACGGGGTGAGTAATGTACGGCTCGCCACTTGAACGAGTTTGACCCTCATGGGCCTCTCGGGCTACCACGTAGGCTTTTTGAACTAGCTCAACATCGTCTGCTGGCAAGTATTTTGAGATTTTCTTTTTAAGACCTTCAAAAAGATACATTCACACTCCAATGTTCTCGTGAAGCAAATAAGTTAGGATAAGTTACGAATATACGATGAAAACAAAGGATTGCCAACGGCTATAGTTGAAATACTATGCCGTTAGCTAAATCAGACCGGGCGGTTGATTATTGGTTGCCACCAACGATGGCAGCAACAGCAGCTAGTTCTGCCGCTTCTTGATGTTGTTGTTCTTCACGATCAATAACATCCATTGAAGAATTATCAACTAAACCAAGTTCGATTTCACGTAAAGCAACAACTGTTGGCTTATCGTTCTCAGGATCTACTAGTGGATCTTTACCACCAACAGCAATTTGGCGGGCACGACGGGCCGCAACTAAAATTAAGTCAAAACGATTACCAATTGCATCTACTGCATCTTCAACTGTTACGCGAGCCATCTTAGCACTCCAAAATAATTTAAAAGCAAAGGCGTAGTTTACTGCACGCAGCAAGTTTCGCCAATAGCCAGTGGTTAATTTTTATCTATTTTAAGGCATGATCCGACAATTAATCATAATTTAGATTACTTGAGTAGTTCATTAATTAAAGTTTGATGGCGCGCTACTTGCGCTTTTAGCGTTAATCGCTGTGCAATTACTATCGTTTCCAAATCGCTTAAAGCAGTATCAAAATCATCATTCACTACAACATAGTCGTATTCGTTGAAATGAGAGGTTTCTGATTGAGCTTGCGCCATTCGCCCGGCAATAATTTCAGCAGAGTCTTGGCCACGGTTATTTAAACGTTGTTCTAGCTCTTGTTTTGATGGCGGAAGAATAAAGATAGTTTTTACGTCATCCATTATTTCTCGAACTTGACGAGCACCTTGCCAATCAATGTCTAAAAATACATCAATGCCTGCGGCGAGTTGCTCTTCAATCGCTTGCTTAGAAGTACCGTAATAATTGTCAAATACTTGTGCCCATTCAAAAAAATCATCTTTGGCAATCAGCGCTTTAAATTCATCAACTGATACAAAATGGTAATGTTCTGCATTGTTTTCACCAGGGCGCGGTGCGCGAGTAGTGTGCGATACCGATACTTTCATATCAGCATGCTTTTTCAGTAATGCATTTATTAAGCTAGATTTACCCGCCCCAGAAGGTGCCGATAAAATGAATAAGTTTCCGCGAGAGTGTGCCATAATTTTTTACCTAAAATGAACAAGCACAGCCATTAAAAAGGCCTGCCTTAATTTCTCTATTGTACTTTATTTAATGAAGCTTACTCAACTGCTGCATGTTTAAAGCAAATAGCCAGTGTCTTCGGGCACAGGTACAGAACGCTGATGAGGATGCTTTTGGCTCTCGCATAATGCAAATACATGTGTTGCAACTTGCATATTTAAGTGACGTAATTTTTTATTACGCTTTAAATTCATGTGGTTAACATTTGGAATAAAGTCTGCATTAGTTCAGCCATGTAACTATAGAGGGCTTACGTATGAAATTAACCCATCTCGGAAAAGTTTGCTGTGTATTGTGGCCTTGCACCGTTCTTAGTCAGCCATTTGAGAATTGTCCAAGCCAGGCTTTTTTAATGCAAGATGCCAAAGCACAGTTATACGGTATAGATTTAGTATCGGCCAAGCCAACTGTGTTAGCCGCGACTTTAACGTTTGCTACTGAGGCAAACAATGAAAGCGTAAACGCCATTGGCTTTAATTATAAAGATCAGTACTTGTATGGCTTTAGCCGCCAAGCACCAAAAAGTGTGGTGCGAATAGATAGTAACTACCAAATGACTCGCTTAAATATCACAGGGCTGCCAGATACTAACTTTTATGTAGGTGACATCCAGGTAACAGGCGATGATGCAAACCAGCGCGCTTCATATTATGTTTATACTCCTCGGTATGGGCTTTACGAAATTGATTTAAACTTAGATTTAACCGCTGAGATTACTGCACAGCTTTTACCTAATAGTGCCAACTGGAATTTAGGGATTTATGATTTTGCCTTTCATCCACAAAGTAATTTACTTTATGCAGTTGAATCAAATGGTGATTTGCATGAAATTAACGTTGCTAATAATACTTCTAAATTTATAACTCAGCTCGATATTGGTGATGATACGGGCGCATTTGGTGCCGCTTACTTTGACATTGACGGTCAGTTTTACTTTAGTAATAACAAAAGCGGAAAAATACATAAAGTTGATTTAAGTATTAGCCCCGTAGTTGACTACACACCAACAGCAAACGTATTTACCTCAGGACCTAAATCTAGTCAAAATGATGGTGCGCGATGCGCTATTGCAGAAGTTGCAGTTACCGATAGTTCTATCGATTTTGGTGATGCTCCTCGTCCATATAACACGAGTCTTGAGCAAAGTGGCGCTCGACACTTATTTGATCCTAATAGTACTGGCAGTAATCTTATTTACTTGGGTGAAACGGTCGATGGCGAAAATATCAATACGAATGATGATTTAATCAACAATCCCATAGATGACTCCGATGACGGGGTTAGTTTTGTAACCGCGATTGCTGCAGGGCAAGATAGCCAAATTATTGTTAACGCGTCAGCTGATAGCTTTTTATATGCTTGGTTTGACTGGGATCAAAATGGTGGCTTTAGTGAAGCTGAGCGCATGATTACTAAGTACCCACTTAACAAAGGTGATAACAGCATCTTAGTAAGCGTACCGAGTAATGTTAAAGCAGGACAAACATGGGCTCGCTTTCGAGTTACTGATGGCTCTGAGGCATCATTAATTACTGCCACGGGTGGGGTGCTAGGTGGCGAAGTGGAAGACTACCCAATAACCACATTTGCTAGCGCTGTTTATCCTGGTGAAAACGATTGGGTAACGCTTGCCTATGAAGATAAATGGCCGTTTTCAGGTGATTACGACTTTAATGATGTGGTTGTAAATTACCGTACTACGCAGCTAATTGAAGGAAGCAATGTGGTTGGCTATAAAATTGATGGTCAACTTGTTGGGGTGGGTGCAACTTATCACAATGGTTTTGCTGTTAGGCTTACGGAAACTATCAATAACACAACCAATACAATTTTAAGTAGTGAAATTGATGAGCAAAATATCATTTACACTATCAATGGAGAGCCGCAACTAGACTCGCCATTAGAAGCAAACCGTGAGCAGGCAATTTTGATTTTCATGCAGGATACTTGGCAACATATTACTAAGCAAGCTGGCTGTGATTACTTTAGAACCGAAAGCAATTGTGACGTAAACAGTAAAGTAACGTTTAGTATGACTATTCCATTAAAAGTAGCTAAAGCGCTAGCGAATGCACCTGGTACGCTACTCGACCCGTTCATTTTTGGTGCCGAAGGATTTTATCATGGTGACTTTTTAGTTGGTAAAAATGCAAGAAGCTGGGAAGTTCATCTAAAAAATCAAGCGCCAACAGAAGCCTTTGATAGTAACTTATTTGCTGTTAGTGGTGCAGATGATGCCACTCAACAAGCCTCCGAGTTATTTTTTCAAACTGAAAATGGCCTTCCATGGGCAATTGAGGTCGGTATGCAGTGGCTACATCCGCTTGAAGGAGTAGACATTACCAACGCTTATGACCGTTTTGCGAATTTTGCGCAGTCGTCAGGTCAGCAAGCGCCGCAGTGGTTTAACAGTTACAACGCACCGAGTGTGGTTGTTAAAGGAGAACAGTAATGAATAAATTAACCGTTATCGTATGCTCATTATCACTGTTAACAGCCTGCGGAGGCACAGGCGATGAAAGTGCAGCACCTGCACCGACCAATGTCGCTCCTACGGTTGCTGATCCAGTAAAAGCTGAGCCTCAAGGTATGGCAAGTTTAGTTATAAATAATGATTTTAACTTATCAACAAAATTTAATTTAGCTATTGATGTAACGCTTTCTAGAGGCGATGAAAAAGCGTACCTGAATATTTGTCAGAAAAAATCGAATACAGAACGAGCAGATTACAATAATTGCTTATTTAGAGCTCCTTTGACGCAAGGGGTACTCACAACCACGCTTGCGATGAGCAGACAAGACATAGCGCTAGTAGCGGAAATTTGGTTTTACGATACCAGCACCCAACCACTTGCTTTTACTTGGCAGTTTGATACCCAAACACAAAACCAAATATTTGAGATTAGATAACATCAAGTTATGTCGAACTTTTGTTAAGTTTTATCGGCTTAATTGATAAAACTCAAAGCTAAATTAAAGAATATACTCAGGTATATTCTTTTTTATTGTTTAAAAGGGGTGGTCATGTTCAAGGCTCTTTCGAGTAGGTGGTGTAATTCAAAAAGAGGTTGTAGCATTGCTGTTATCGCAGTAATTGCATTGATGCCAATTGTTGCCGCATTTAATCCGTGGCAATTTTATTACGCTGATTTATTAATATCCTTTCGATTTCCTTTGTTAGCTGTTGCGTTGTTTTTTGCATTGTTACTGCTTGCGCTAAAAAAACTATGGCTAGGGGGAGTCATTACGATTATTTGTATTATCAATTTAGGTTCACTTTTGCCACTGCATTCATTAGAAATCGCCCCCTCGAAGGCTGCGATAACAGTTAAACAAATTAACCTCAATTACAATAACCCCTACATTGATATGCATTTAAAAAACTTACAAAACCAGCTATGGGATGTGCTTGTTTTGCAAGAGTTTAGCGATTTAAACCGGCATTTGCTCAAACCGTTTTTAAATAAAGCTAGTTTGTTTGGTTATCGCGAAGTCGAAGGGATCCCCTACGGCATTGTGGTTATTTCGCGTTTACCAATTATACACAGGCAGCAAGTTAAATTAGATGGCGACCGATTAGGTTACATTAAGCTTAAGCTGTTATTAGATAAACACCCCATTACCGCTTTTATTGCCCATCCACCTTCACCAAGAACAGCTTCTCATTGGCAAAATCGTAATTGGTTATTATCAGCAATGAACGAGGCGAGTTCAAAAGAGATAGGCCCTTGGTTTATTGCGGGAGATTTAAATATTGTTCCCTGGTCGGGCTATTTTAATTGGTCTAATGCGCAAAGTTGTTATGCAGCTGCAAATGCATATACCAGCTTTGCACCTACTGCAATAAAACACACTTTAATGACAGGCTTGCCAATTGACCATTGTATTTTCAATCAAGAGTTTAATTTATCTTCTCTGGAAGTGAGTGAGTTTAAAGGCAGCGATCATAAATTATTAAGCTATACATTAAACTTAAAAAGTTAGGTGAAGTATTTAATTTTAGGCCAATACACAACAAGTAGCTTTAACGCTACTTGTTGTGTATTGGCGAAGTATTATGGTGCAGTGGTAAATGTGGTTT
Source organism: Pseudoalteromonas sp. BSi20311 (assembly GCF_000239875.1). Classification (NCBI taxonomy): domain Bacteria; kingdom Pseudomonadati; phylum Pseudomonadota; class Gammaproteobacteria; order Alteromonadales; family Pseudoalteromonadaceae; genus Pseudoalteromonas; species Pseudoalteromonas sp. BSi20311. Next base: position 14,477 of record NZ_BADU01000001.1, read on the forward strand.
TTAAATCATGCAATAAATGACGTAAATTGCGCTTATGCGGAAATAAAGTAAATGCGGCCGTAGCAATCGAAAGTGCTTTAAATTTTGCGCCTATTTCTCGATAGTACTCACCGTAACATTCTAAAATACGTGCTTGTGCTTTTATTTGTGCCGCCATTCCTGCATCTCTCTTGCAGCGTGAAACAATTTCTTTCATCGCGTTGAGCCTGTTTTTACGATTCGCGGTAATAGAGCCTGCTCTCATTAAGTAATCCATGGCCACACGCGGCGAAAAAGCCACATCACCAATTCTTGCTAGTTTTAACCAGCAATCCCAATCACTTGCGCTGTTTAATACGTTATCAAATCGGCCAATATAATTAATGGCTGAACGTTTGACCATAACCGACGAGGTACCAATTACGTTGGCAAAAATGAGTAAGTCCATTGGTGATTCTAAGTTTTGGTAACCCATATTTCGTTTATCGACAAACTTTGAGAACTCAGGCCAAAAAGAAAAGCAATCCACAATAGGCTCATAATCTTCATTCACATGCATATAGTTAGTAAAGCTTAAAACACATTCGGGGTGTTCTTTCATATAACCTAATTGCTCATACAGTTTATCATCGCTCCAGTAATCGTCGGCATCTAAAAATGCAATATAGTCCCCTTTAGCAGCGGCAATAGCGCGGTTGCGTACATTAACTACACCGGTATTTTCTTGTTCTAAAATAACCAGCTGTGGAAATGTGTTCTGCGCTTTTTTTAACCAATCAACACTGCCATCAGTTGAGCCATCATCTACAACGATAATTTCTAGATTTACATTTTTTTGAGCAATAACACTACTCAGTGCTTTTGCTAAATACTGTTTGCAATTGTAGTTTGGGATAATAACGCTTATTTCTGTTTTCATGAGCTGTACCCTAGCTTCTATTAATTAACTGGGTAAGTACTACGCAAGTTAAGCGCCAATTATTTTTATAGCTTTGCGCGGTGTTTTTTGTCTAATGCTTTGCATTTTGCAATATATGTTCGCAAATTGACTTTAATCTTACCATTTTCGGTGCTTTTTAACTGGGCACGGTTCTTGCGAAATAACCATTAGAATCTTTTGGAGTATTTAGCATGAAACATATAGGTATTGTTGTACCAAGCTTCCATATCCCGTCGGAAACCTTTGTGGTGACAGAAATAAATGCACTTGTTAAAGCAGGGCATAAAGTAAGTGTTGTTACCTTTGAAAATTTAAATAGCAGTGCCAACCTTGATAGTAGTGTAAACGTAATTATCATTAAAAAGTCTTTTAGTGCTGCTGCTAAATTTGCAATGTCTAAGCCGCTAGTAGCTCTTAACGCTGCTAAAATTGCTTTTCGCTTTACCTCAATCTCAGCCATGTCGCTTCTAGGGTATGGGTTAAACATTGCAGAAATAATTAAGCGGCACGGTATCTCTCATATACATTGTCACTTTATGCATGCACCGTTGGCATACTCGATTGTTGCTAGCAAAATTGCGGGTATTAGTGTCTCTTCAATCGGTCATGGTCATGATGTATATGTAAACGATACCGATCTCAAACTCAAGCTTTCGTTATGTGATTTCTCGGTTGCTGTGTGTAAAGACATGGCTCAAAAACTAAGTAATTACAAGGTAGGAAAAGTTGAGCTATTGCATTGTGGTGTTGATTTAAGTTTATTTAGCAGCACTCCAAATCGACTTAATGAGTCTGTTAAATTGTTATTCATTGGGCGCTTAGTTGAAAAAAAAGGACTGCAATTTCTATTACCCGCTATAAAAAAATTAAGTAAAAAATACGCCATATGTCTAGACATCGTGGGCGAAGGCCCATTAATGAATGATTTAAAGTTTTTGTGTGAAGAGCTTGGGCTTGATAAAGATGTTCGCTTTTTGGGGCGTCGTACGCCTCTTTGGTTATCAAAAAATACCAGTAACTACTCAGCACTGGTTGCGCCATTTTGTGTATCTAGTAATGGTGACAGAGACACTGGGCCAGTAGTTCTTAAAGAAGCTATGGCCAGTGGTATTCCTGTGCTAACGACCAAGCTTATGGGGGCAAAAGAAATTGTAAATGATTCTGTTGGTTTTAAATGTGAGCCTTCAAGCATTATTGGTTTAGAGACTATCTTAACTCAATTCTGTGAGCTTAATCCCTATGAAAGATATGCCAAAGGTATCAATGCTAAACGATTGGTAGCAAATAAATTTAATGCCAGCTCACAAGCTAAAAAGTTGTCATCTTGGGTGCAAAACTCATAAGGAATGAAGATGAACGGAAGTAAGCAAATAGCCTATTTTGGATTATCAACATTATTGCTCAAAGGGCTTGGCTTTGCTTTACTCCCTATATCGACTCGTCTTTTAAGCCCTGCACAGTTTGGTGAACTTAATTTTTTAGTCTCTATTTCAGCCGTAATGTCTTTATTGTTGTGCCTAGGCTTACCTGAGCTCCTTTTTAAACAGCAAATGAAAAGCGTTGTTTTTAAGCAGGCTTTATTTAGGGATGCGTTGATTTTATGTAGTGTGTTAAGCACTGCATTTGTAATTGCTGTTGTATTGTTTGCTGACCTTTTGCTGAATTTATTACCTATCTCTGTTAATCAAATAGATTTGCAATTATTAGCTGTTAACTTGGCATTTTCGTCGGTGTTGTCGATTGTATTTTGTTTTTTTAGGTATTACGAAATGGCTAAGCAGTTTTGCTATTTAGCTGTTTTACAAGGGGTAGGGCAAACTCTACTCACCATCGTCTTGCTATATCTAGGCTTTGGTGTAACCGGCGTTATGCTCTCTGGTGTGGTAGCGAGTTTTATTGTACTGATATTGTCACTGTGGCAAATAGCACGCACGATTAATATTAGTTTTAAATGTATCGCATGGAATATTACGCCTAAGAATACGCTATTTTTGTTAAGCATTATTATCTCTTCGCTCTTTGTGTACGCTAATAATGGCGCAGAAAACTGGTATATTGCAGCCAGTGTGGGCAAAGAAAAGCTCGCTCAATATTATGTCGCTCTGCAATTTGCAGTCATGACCTCGTTCACATTTGAGCCAATCAGAATGTGGTGGTTTTCACGCCGTTTTGACGAGTTAACCTCAAGCCGCAGTCACTATGTGTTTTTATGTGAATTAAGCCTCGAAATTGCGATTGCCCTTTGCTGCATCATGCTACTTGTAGCCCCGCACTTATTCACTCTCGTTTTACCACAAGGTTATTTACTTAATGCATGGCTATTACCCAGTTTAATACTCATTGTTGTGCTGAGGCACCATAGCGATTTACTTAATATTGGTTGTTATATTCACTATAACGGTTTGTTTGTGACTATTATTAATGCAGTGAGTGCTACAAGCGTATTAATTGCATTAAGTTTTTTAGTGCCAAAATGGGGAATATTAGGTGCGGTTGTATCGCTTGCGTTGGCGCAAATTTTAAAAACGCTACTGTTTGTAGCTATTAGTCAAAAGCTAGAGCATTTAGCATTTAAAGTACACAGTCTGCTCCCTAGCTGGCTGTGCTTTATTCTTGTGTTTTCGTTAAGTGTGACTCAAGTGTCTTACTACATTGTAGGACAGGTTGCTGTGTTGATATGTTTGTTTGCGGTGTTATTTAAAAAGTATAAACACCACATCACGGGAATATTGCAACGGCTTTTAGCAAGGAAGGCGCATGGTTAACTGGTATAAAGAGCATTACTTATTAATAAATGGCTTAGTGATAACGGCGCTTATTTTAAGCTTATATTCGTTATTTGGGCCCATAGCTGCTTTTGCTTTATTGTTACTGCCATTTGCTGGCGTATTAGCCGTGCGTATTAGTACTGTGTTTATTATCTTATTTATTTTATTTAGTTATTTTAGGATTCATGAGGCATTTGTATTTTTAATGCCGCTTAAAATCCCTAAACTCTTAGCGCTAGCCTCTTTACTGGCCATTTTCTGGCATTTATTTATTTCCAAAACATTAAAACCGCATTGGAGCTCAGCTCATCTTATTTTTGTCATTTGGTTTGTGTGGCTTACCGTGTGTGTGTTTTCGGCTTCAAACCGTGGCGTTGCTATTGAGTATTGGTCTGGAGTGTTGGTTAAAGTTTTTATTATGGTGTTTGTGATCAGCTGGTGGTTAACGCGATTTTCTCACTTTAGTTACGTAAGACTAGGTATTATGATTTCTGGTGTGGCCATTGCGCTGGTGGCACTGAATAACAAAATTAATGGTGTGGGGCTAGTTGAGGGCACCCGAGTCACTATTTCTCGAGAGTATCGTTCACAGCTAGGCGATCCAAATGATTTATCTTTAGTGCTGATGTTTCCCGTGTCTTTTTTAGCTGCTGAACTTTTTAATGTTCATAATAATAAATATCGACGATTATTTGCGGGGGTTGGTTTAATTCTGACTATTTCGGGAGTGATAGCTACGCAAAGTCGAGGCGGCCTATTAGGTATTGCTGCTATTTTGAGTTTCTTTTTATATCAAAAGGTAAAAAATCCAGTGGTGGTGGCTGCATGTGGGGCAGTTGCCATGCTTACCATGATGGTCTTTGCGGGTATTTCAGATAGGCAAAGTGGTGGTGCTACTGAAAGTGGAGTTGATGAGTCTGCTATGGGTCGAATTTATGCTTGGCAAGCAGCAATAAACATGGCGCTTTCTAACCCGCTAACAGGGGTTGGGGTAAATAACTTCTTCGTAAACTATTACTTTTATAGTCCACACTGGGATGGCAAGAATCATGCAGTGCATAGTACGTGGTTTCAGGTACTTGGTGAAACAGGCTTTGTTGGGATATGTATTTTTTTACTGGTTATCGCCAGTATTTATCGCAGCTTGTCTCGAGTATTTTGCATTAATAAGCTTAATTATAATCCTGAAGTGACAGTGAATGCTAATGCGCTAAAAGCCGGTTTAATTGGTTTTATGGTTGCTGGTACGTTTTTAACTCAAGCTTTTACGTGGCCTTTGTACATCATTTTGTCGCTGACCATTGCCCTAGAAAAGCTGACTATCGATAGTAATAAGGATTCGTCTTATGGTGACTCAACTAAAGTATTGGCTAAAAAATAGTAACAGCCCCTCGGCAAAACGTTTGTTTAAATTTGCAAAATCGTTGCGTAATCCACAGCTACCCGTTATTCCTCTACTGCACAGTGGGCTTTATCATTTACACCACTTTATAAAGCAGTTTGTTCATGAACTGCTGAGAATATTTTATTACACCCCATTATTTAAAAGCCAAATTCAAGGCAGTAAAAAACGTTTATATTTATATTCGGGTATGCCTCAGGTAATTGGTAAATTAAGGGTTGAATGTAAAAACGATGTCAGGATCTCGGGGATCAGTACTTTGTGTGGCCGCGTAAGTAACGAGCGTGAGCCTCTATTAAGTATTGGTAATAATGTTGATATTGGCTGGCAAAATGCGTTTTCGGTAGGGCGAAAAATTGTACTTGAAGATGATGTAAGACTTGCGGGACGTGTTTTTTTAGCGGGCTTTCCTGGTCACCCAGTTGATTGTGAACGTCGTGCGAACGGCCAAAGTGATGACGAGAGTCAAATTGGCGATATTATTATCAAGCGTGGAGCATGGATTGGGACCGGTGTTACGGTACTTGCTGGAGTAACCATAGGTAAAGGAGCCATTATAGGGGCGGGCAGTGTGGTAACTAAAGATATTCCCGATTTTACTATTGCGGCAGGTAATCCGGCTAGAGTAGTTACAAATATAGTGGAGTGAACGAATGAAATTTATTGTTTTTGCAGAAGATTGGGGGAGCCACCCTAGTAGTACTCAGCATTTATTTTCAGAGCTTGCAAAAAGACAGCAAGTGAATTGGGTTAATTCTGTAGGAATGCGTAAACCTAGCGTAAAGCTGCACGATATAAAACGTATTTTTAATAAATTTAAGCAGCTATTTCAACCCTCTAATAATAGTAAAATAGCCACGCCTAAAAATATGACGGTATATAAACTGCCTATTTTACCATGGCATGATAATCGCTTAGTGCGCTGTTATAACCGTTGGGTTTTCTCTCGCCATATTGGTGCTCATAAAACCAGTGAACCTATTGTATATTGGTTAAGTGTGCCAACGGCATGCTATCTGTTTGATAAAAGAGCTGCCGACTCGTTAATTTATTATTGTGGAGACGATTTTAGTGCGCTGGCTGGGGTTGATCCTGTGCTGATTGCGCCTTTTGAGCAGCAGCTGATTAAAAACGCAGATCTTATTTATGTGATCAGCGAGTTATTAAAAACTAAAATGCCTTCTGAAAAAACTAAGTTACTAACACATGGTGTGAGTTTTGATTTATTTACGAGTAATGTCGACAAAGCCGCAGAAATCAGCGCTATTAAAACCCCCATTATTGGCTTTTATGGCAGTATCAATGCCTGGCTAGATATCCCTTTATTAATGGCGTTGGCCACTGCTAGGCCGCAATATCAATTGGTATTAGTTGGCGATATTACCACTCCCATTTCAGGGTTGTTGCAGTTTAAAAATGTAACGCATATTAGTGCGGTTGAGCATAAACGGTTGGTATCGTTCTCGGCTCATTGGGATGTATCTATTTTACCATTTGTCGATAATGAGCAAATTAGGGCTTGCGACCCGCTTAAATTAAAAGAATATTTAGCGGTAGGCAAACCGATAGTCGCAACCGATTTTGCGGCAGTGAATCATTATCACTCGCAAATATTTATCGCTCAGTCACAGAATAACTTTATTGATAAAATTGATCAGGCGTTGTCACTCAGTCAAGCAAAATTAAGTTTATTGCATGCAGTCCAAAAAAACATAGCGAAAGAGCATAGCTGGCCGGTAAAAGCACTCACTGTGATCAACGATCTACAAATATTAAATCCCTCCGATTAAACCATAACTATAATATTGGCGCGCCCTGTGCAACTACTCCATTAGAGAAGGCTATTTACGCTGTAAATTTTTATTTTGCAAATAGCCGCAAAGTTTCGCATAGCAATATGCAAATCAATGGGTAGCGAATATGTTAGTTAGAGAGCAAATAAAAAGATTACTTTATTTAGCTTTGTACGCTGTTTACACCAGGGCAAAGTTATTTGTTTTGCCGTTGCTGATTGTACCCGTAGTAGTGATTGTATTAGCGGCAACGTCACAAAAACAATATACAAACCACGCCACTATTCTTATAGAAGAATCGGCGCTGCTTAATCCCTATTTAGATGATTTGTCGTTCTCGTTTGATTTATCAAATAGGATGGCAGCTTTGCGTACCTTAGTGATCAGCCGCAAAGTTCTGATTGCCGTGGCAAAAGAAACCAATTTAGTACCAAAGGATGCATCCCCCGCCAAAATAGAAAAAATACATCAAGAGCTTTCACAGGCGCTTTCCTTATCATTGGTGGGAGACGAGCTAGTTCGGGTTAACTTTATTTGGCATGACCAAACCCAAATGAAGGCAGTGCTAGAAAAAGTGGTAGAGAAATTTATAGAAAGTTTATTAGCCCCAACGAAAGCATCACTGGATACCTCTGAGCAATTTTTTTATCAGCAACTGGTAAGTTTAAGAGAAGAGTTGGAGATTTCTGAGGCTTCATTGGCAAGCTTTAAAGCAAAAAACAGTAATACCTTACCCGCTGTTTTACACAGCAATAGGCAAACTTTCGATAAGTTATTAAGTGATCAACAACAAAAGTCCATTGTGCTCTCAGGCGCTAATGCCAAGCTTGAGGCACTTACTACAAAAATGGGTCAAGCAAACCCGATTCTCGGTCGTATAGAAGAGAAAATAATTACTGCAGAATCAGAGCTCAGTTTTTTAAAAACCCGCTATACCGATAAACACAGCAAAGTGGTTTCAAAAAAGCGCGAACTACTCAGCATTAGAGCACGGCAACAAGCGTTAATTGAAAGTGGTAAAGGCCTTGATGCCACTAATATTGATCAGCTTTGGCAAATGGCTAATACCTTACCCAGTGGAAATGACAATGAAAGTAATGTGTTGGTGTCACAAATACTCGCTCTAGAAGAAGCTAAAAATAATGTTCTGCAGCATCAGCAAGAATACGACATGTTAGAAAAACAAGTCAATTCAGTGAGCGAGCGCTTACTAGTAACCAGTGATATAGAAAAACAACTTAGAAAGCTCGAGCGTGACTACGATGTTAAACAGTCATTATACAAAGACATGTTAGGGCGTTACGAAATGGCAAAAGTGACAGGCAAGCTGGTTAAGTATGAAGGCCCTGACAAAGTTAAAACCATTGAGCGAGCTTATAGTCCCACTCAACCAATTAATACTTCACTCGTGGTGGCAATTATTATGGGTATTGTTTTAGGCATATTTACCAGTGTCACCTGTGTGTTTGTTGCTACCTTATTCGACAGTCATTTAAAAGATATTCAAACCATTGAAAAACTATCGTCACTAGACGTGGTTACCATTTTACCCATTGTTGGTAGCAGCACGTTACATGCTGGGGTTAGTCCATCAATGCACTTCCTTAGCGAGGGAAATTAACATGAACGTTTTACATTTAGTTCAACACTTTAAAATAGGTGGGCTGGAAAAAATGGCCGTGACTTTAATGCAAAAAAGTCGATTTGCAGACACTAGTATTATTGTTTCTTTGGAAGGGACTGAACGGGATGCAGTAAATGAATGGCCAGCACTGTCAGCCTTTGAGCAAAAACTTATAAGCTTAAACAAAGCCCCTAGATTTGAACTAAGTGTAATTAAAAAGCTTAGTGAAATAATTAAAAAACATAATATTACAGTGATTCATAGCCATCACATTGGCCCAATGCTTTACGCTAGCCTCACCTGTTTAGTTAACCCGAGTGTTAAACACGTATCGACAATTCATGATGCGTGGTATTTAAAAAACTTTAAACAGCGAGTGATTACAAAGGTGTTGAATAAGCTAACTAAAATCCATTGGGTGGCTGATGCAAACGTGGTCGCTAATGAGTTTTATAACGAAACTGCTATTAAAGCTGATAGTACTATTCTTAACGGCATTGATTTTCAGCAGTTTATAGATACAGATGACGCTACTGCACGGATTAAGCTTAACTTACCGCACGACAAAAAACTTATTGGCTGTTCTGCGCGTTTAGAGCCAGGTAAGGGTCATTTAGATTTAATTAAATTACTGCCCGCGCTACCCAAAGAGATTGAACTCGTATTTGCTGGTAATGGCAGTTTACGTTTTTCATTGATGAGTGCTGCAGTGTCACTAGGTGTGGTAGAGCGAGTACATTTTTTAGGAAATGTGCAGCATATGGAATTATTTTATTCTGCCATTAATGTGATGTGCTTGTACTCGCAACGAGAGGGCTTACCTCTATCTATTTTAGAGTCGATGGCATGTGGCAAAGTAATAGTGGCAACTGATGTCGGTGGCATTAGCGAAGTGGTCAGTAATGAGCAGGGTATTTTAGTAAAGCCTAATGATTCTTTTGGCTTAAAACTTGCCCTATTGAAAGCATTGGAAATGAAGCACGGGCAATGCATTCGAGAGTATATTCTCTCAATTGCGGATGCAAACACAATGAGTGAAGCCTATGACCATTTTTATAATGGTTTAGCTTCATAAGGGGATTACAATGACTTTTTTACTGATTACATTGGCGATTTTGATTGTGTTGGTGTTGTACCATCATGTTGGTTACTTATTGTTATTAAAGATTTTTAGTAATGATAAAGTGAACATCGAATCAAACGCTACCCTAGCAACAACACGCTTTGGCATTTTAATGTGCGCCTACAACGAGCAAGAACATATTCGTGAAAAGCTCTATAACCTGGGCTCTATGTTATACAGCACAGAGCAGTATGCTATTCATATTTACCTTGATGGCTGTACAGACAAAACCTATGACGAGGCGATGATTGCTCAATCGCATCTTGCAAAGCAAAATGTAGTGTGCCATTTGCATTTTAATAAGATCAATAAAGGCAAGTCGTTTGGTGTTAATGAGTTAATAAAACTAACCAAGCCAAATTACGATGTATTGCTGTTCACCGATGTTAGTGCGTTACTGAGCGTTGATGTACTAAATAAAATTGATACTGATTTTAAAGACCCTCAGGTCAATGTGATCACTGGGGTTTATATATTAGATGACTTAGCCACCAAAGAGCAGCAACAGTATTGGCAATATCAAAATAAAGTAAAAAGTATGGAGTCATCATTAGGCGCTGTTATTGGCGTACCTGGTGCCATGTTTGCTATACGCGCCGAATATGCTCAGTTATTAGATGCGAGCACTATAAACGATGATTTTATTTTGTCGATGAAAGCACTTAATAAAGGTGGTAAAGCGCTAGTAAATAGCGAGATCAACATTGTTGAACGTGAATGCGATGAACAAAACCATGATTACGCAAGAAGAGTAAGGTTAGGTGCTGGCAATTGGCAACAAATTAAAATGCTGTCTGAGCTATTTAATCCAAAATTAGGCTGGGTAAGCTTTAATTATATTTCGCACAAGGTATTACGTGGCATTATGCCCATTATACTGGTACTGATTTATGGGTTACTAATTTCTCTGGCGGTTTTTTCTAACGTGTTTTTAGCCAAAGCAGCCTGTATTACATTAGCCGCTGTACATGGGCTGGGTGTATTAAAACAGCTTTTGAGCATAAAAACTAAATGGCCAGTGATCGACAGTATTAACTATATTGTTACGGCATACTTGTGTGCTTTTTGGGGGATCATTAAATTTGA